>CAJXAU010000397.1 GCA_913050205.1 uncultured Verrucomicrobiota bacterium | reverse complement strand
TGATGCCGGAGATCTGCGCATCAAGCGGCATCCTCGCTGAAACCAGCACATTTGGCGGTTCCATCCCCATCGCCGGTGTTGCCGGGGATCAACAGGCCGCCTTGTTCGGCCAATGTTGCCATCGCAGCGGCATGACCAAATGTACCTACGGCACGGGATGTTTCATGCTCATGCAAACCGGCAACAAACCGATGTCGTCCAAAAACAGATTGCTCACGACCGTCGCATGGCAAATCGGTAAAAAAACCGAGTATGCCCTAGAGGGTAGTGTGTTTACTGCGGGGGCCGCGGTGCAGTGGTTGCGAGATCAACTCGGCCTCGTCAGCTCGGCACCAGAAATCGAGCGCTTGGCCAAGCGCGTGCCCGACAATGGAGGGGTGCACTTTGTGCCGGCGTTCACCGGCCTGGGCGCACCACACTGGAATCCCAATGCCCGCGCCACCATCAGCGGCCTCAGTCGAGGCACCAACGCAGGCCACATCGCCCGTGCTGCCCTTGAGGGGATTGCGTTTCAAGTAAACGACGTCATCCGCGCCATGGCAGCCGATGCCGGCGTGGCACTCCGAGAGTTACGTGTGGACGGTGGTGCCAGCGAAAACAACCTCCTAATGCAATTCCAGGCCGACCTACTCGGCAAACGAGTCATTCGCCCCACTATCACCGAGACTACCGCGCTCGGTGCGGCCTACCTTGCCGGCTTGGCCGTGGACGTTTGGCCGAACAGGAGTGCCATCCGAAAACATTGGAAAGCATCGCGAACATTCAATCCAGCAATGAAAATCGCAGAACGAAAAACGAGGCTCAACGCATGGGAAACAGCCATTCAAAACCTCCGATGAAAACCCGCCGAACAATTCGATGGACACTGCTTCTCGCGAGTGTCGTATCCACTCATGTGAGTGCGGCACAACTCACCCTAACGATTGAAGACGCCCAATCGGGGAAACCATTGCCGGCTCGCATCTACATTGAGGACAACAAGGGGCACTGGCATTTCGTTAAATCGAAATCCGACGCCGGTAGCGCCGTGATATACAACAAGGTCAATTGGCTGCAAGCCGAGTCGTTTGAGCGACACAGCACCGTTTCGGCTCATCCCGTTATCGCAGATCTTCCGCCCGGCGGCTACACCATCACCGTCGAAAGAGGAAAGGAGTATTTTACCGCTTCCGAAAAAATCCACATCGACTCAGAGGACAGGGAGTTAACCGTCAAGTTACATCGATGGATTAACCTGGCTGAGCGTGGCTGGTATTCCGGGGACACCCACATTCATCGCACACTTGAGGAGTTACCCAACGTAATGCTGGCCGAGGACTTAAACGTTACCCTGCCACTCACCTACTGGGTCACCAAATCTGGCACGCCACCTACGTCCGGCGACAAAAACATCGGTGGGGAGATCCCCGATGAATTGATTCAAATCGATCCCACGCACGTAATTTGGCCGCGCAACACGGAGTATGAAATTTTCACCGTCGGACCCAAGCGGCATACTCTGGGTGCCCTCTTTTTCCTGAACCACAAATCGGTATTCGATGAAGGTGTACCACCGTGGGGCCCCCTGGCCAAACGCGCCCGCGCCGAGGGAACCATCTTCGACATGGACAAACTCGATTGGCAGTTCTCCATGACTCTTCCACATTCCACCGGGGCACGACTCTACGAGTTATCCAACAATCACATGTGGCGTACAAAATTTGCCTATACGAAGTGGAACTCCCGAACACCCGGCTTCCTACAGCCTCCTGCCGGCGCCAAGCAGGGAAACGAGGAGGAATGGATCAACTACACGCTTGGCCAATTTTACGTCATCCGCAATGCCGGTTTCCCCCTTGTGCCAACCGCAGGTTCGGCCAACGGTGTCCACCCTGTTCCAGCCGGGTTCAGTCGGGTGTATGTCCATCAACCGCGCGGCTTCAGCTACGAAAACTGGCTGGAAGGCCTCAAGGCAGGGGGCTCCTTTGTCACAACAGGCCCCATGCTGTTTGCAAAAATTAATGGAAAACAGGCCGGGCACACATTCGAATTCAGCCCCTCCGGTGGCACCCTCGATATAACCGGTGAGATTATCAGCGAAACTCCGATCTCGTTTGCCGAGGTGATCGCGAATGGCTCCCCCGTTACTCTACTTCGTGGCAAGTCAGCGAAGACTCCTGAGGGAGCTTTCAGGTTCGCATTTTCAACATCTCAAAAAGTGGATCAAAGCAGCTGGCTCGCGATTCGTTGCTATGAGGAACGCCCCGATGGCCGGCTTCGTTTTGCCCATACCGGCACTTGGGATGTGACCGTCCCGGGCCGCCCACTTCTCCCTTCTGCTGAGGAAAAAGACTACCTCATTCAACGCGTGCAAACTGAGATCGACCGGAGCAAAGACGTCGTCTCGAAAGCTGCGCTGGATGAATACGAAGCAGCGATCCGACATTATCAAAACCTCAAGACCGGTCCGACAAATCACGCTGAAGTGCGCTTGGCCAAGCGCGGCAGTGAGTTGATAGATTGGCTTGGC
>CAJXAU010000396.1 GCA_913050205.1 uncultured Verrucomicrobiota bacterium | reverse complement strand
ACGCCTACGGCGCGATCAATCGCGTGCTGAAAAAACCGGCCAAGGTCAACGTCTCCGTTCGGCAGGTTAGGAATGAAAGCGGCGTCATCGCAGTGAACGCCTGCGCGCTGGGTAAATTCGAGAATGCCGCGCTGTGCGTGGTGCTGGTGGAGAATGGCATCCGGCGGAAAATCACCGGAGGCGAAAACAAGGGGCGGACATTGAGAATGGACAACATCGTGCTGGATTTTCAATACCTCGAAATTCCCGGCTCCACCGGCAACGAGTTTCGATTCACCGAAAAACCGGATGCCAAGCGCAATATGAGCGTGGTGGCGTTTGTCCAACAGATTGACAGCATGTCGATCCTTGGCGCCCACGCGACCCCGGTCCGCACGCTTGGCCAAGCGTCAGGCCCGATTCAGTAGCGCTTGGCCAAGCGCATATTCCCCTGCGTAGAGAGATTCGATTTAGCGGCAGGCCCGCATGTGGAATGCAACCATATCCCTCAGTTTGGACGAATCTGCTTTGGCTTGCTCGACTTGTGAATTGAGGTCGTCGCGTTCACGTATGAGATCGTTTCGTTCTGATGTTACGGCGTGCATTTGCTTCGCCAATTCATCTTTATCACGCTTGGCTTCAATGGTGCTAACCACAGAAAAAACCAACGCCCCGGTTAGAACGACGTGTATTGCCAAGTGTAGATAACGCATGCGGCGAACCTAAAAGCAGCCCCCAAAAAAGCAATCTGATTAACCGGAGCCATTGATCCGAAGATGATGGGTCATTCGTATGTCAACATTTCCTGAGGGCCAAGGTTTTGCGTGTGAACTCAATCGGCTTGAACTCGAACGGTGCTGTCCCGACAATTGCCGCCGATGATTTCTCGTTTTCTGATGGGTGGCTTGGCCTTTGTGGTGCTGGGGTGTTTATCGCCCGGCTTGGCCAAGGAGGGGTTCGTTCACCCGGGGTTGCTGCATAGCCGCGAGGACATCGCCCGGATGAAGGCAGGGGTGGCCAAGGGGGAAGGGCCGATTTATGACGGCTTTGAGATGTTGGCCAAGAGTCCGTACTCCAAGGCTAATTACCGAATGCGCGGGCCGGTCGAGGAATGGGGGCGTGCACCGAACATCAACACCAGCCAGGCGCAGGAAGATGCCTTGGGTGCATACCAAAATGCATTGATGTGGGCGATCACCGGCGAGAAGCCGCACGCAGCCAAGGCGATCGAGATTCTCAACGCCTGGGCGGGGCGACTGAAAAAAGTCAGCGGCATCGATGGAGTGCTGGCGTCCGGGCTTCAGGGGTTCAAGTTTGTGAATGCCGCGGAATTGATCCGCTACACCGATGCCGGCTGGACAGAGGCCGAGGCCAGACGCTGCGAGGCATCATTCAAAAACGCATGGCTGCCGACGATCGAGCACTACGCCTACTTCGCCAACGGCAACTGGGAGACGGCGGCGCTCCAGACCAAGATGGCGATCGCTGTGTTTTGCAACGACCGCGAGTTGTTCGAGGAGACTGTACGGTACGCGGTGAACGGCTGTGGCAACGGCAGCATCCCGCACATGATCGTTTACCCAACCGGCCAGTGTCAGGAAACCACGCGAGCGCAGCACTATGTACAGTTGGGAATCGGCCTGCTCACGGGGGCGGCGGAAGTGGCGTGGCAGCAGGGCGTCGATCTCTACGGATGGAACGATAATCTGATCCTCAAGGGGCACGAGTACACCGCTAAGTACGGGCTCGGAGAGGAGGTGCCGTACCAGCATTACCTCGACCGCACCGGCAAATACGGCCTCGGTGGGCGTAACAATAAATACACCAAGATTTCCACACTGAGCCGTGGCAATTTCTGGCCGATTTTTGAGAGGCCGTACCAGCACTACGCCAAGCGCCGGGGCGTGGCCGCGCCATACTTGGCACGAGTCGTTACGCAGAAACGTCCGGAGGGCCAAAGCCGTGACCACATCGGTTTGGGGACACTGGCCCATTACAGGCCAAGAATCGCCGCGACAAAACCGGCTCGTACCCCGGGCGTGCCGTCCGGCCTTGTGGCTCGCACGACGGAAGAGGGCATTCGATTGACGTGGGTGAAGTGCGTCGATCCGGTCAACGCGATCGACACGAGTGTTTACTCTGTTTTTCGTTCGGAACAGCCGGGCGGTGTAGCGCAAAAAATCGCCGATCGCTTGGCCAAGCCGGAGTATCACGACACGGCGGTCGAGCGCGGTGGCCTGTATTTTTACACGGTCAAGGCCAGCAACAAGGTGGGTGCCAGCCCGGCGTCTGCCGAACTGGGCGCCAACGCCGCGCTGCCCGGGCCTTGGCTAAGTTGTGATGTCGGCGAAGTTCAGGTCAGTGGATTCACCGAGTACAACGGTGAACGCTTCACGCTCGAGGGCGAGGGGGCGGACATCAACGGCACGAGCGATTCGTTTCATTTTGCCTACGCGAAATATTCCGGGCAGGGAACCATCACGGCCCGGATTGTGCGCCCGATGAGTTCGCAATGGACCAAGCCGGGCGT
>CAJXAU010000395.1 GCA_913050205.1 uncultured Verrucomicrobiota bacterium | reverse complement strand
CTTGGCCAAATGCGGCAGGGAATCGCTCAGCCACGTGCCCGACTGGCCGTGCTGCGCAAACTTCAGCGTGCTGGGTGCACATGGGAACGATTTTTGGCCGGACGTCATCGTCGTCTTGCGCTCGGCCGGGTAAATGGATTCCGGCACCTCCTCGCCGAAGCGCTTGGCCAAGTGCGGTTTGTGGTCGAACAGGTCGAGCTGCGACGGGCCGCCGGACTGAAACAGATAAATCACCCGCTTGGCCTTGGGCGCAAAGTGGGGCAGGTCGTCCAGGCCATCAATGGCATTGCGCTTGGCCGCTTGGCCGTTGAGCAACGAACCCAGCGCCATCGTGCCCAAGCCAAGCGTGCTGTGCCCAAGAAAAGCTCGCCGGGTTCGCTGGGTTAATAGTTCGTCGGTTGAATCCATCGGTTCAATTTTGGGAATAGTAAATGGGAGTGGAGATGTGTTGAGGGATTGTTGTTTTAAAGGACTCGCAGGCTCGTCCCTCCAAGCCCACGCCAAGCGGCAAACTGGAGGGACGAGCCTGCGAGTCCGTGTTTGTTTTTAAATCCATATCAGTTCGTTTCATCTCAGTTTTGCATGATGGCTTCGTCGAGATTGAGGAGTGTATTGGCGATGAGCGTGTAGGCGGCAAGCCTAGCCGGGGGCAGTTTGGCGTCCGCTTTTCTTTCTCCAATGTTCAGGAGTTTTTTCGCTGAGCCGGGCTCGTTTGTGAATTCCTTTTCGTACGATCTCAAGTCAGCCAAAAGTAACTTTAGCTCGGCCGGGGAGGGGGCTCGGCTAGTCACTGAACGAAATGCCCATGTAATGCGATCGGCCGGTTTATCATTCCGCCGCAACATGCGCTCGGCGAGGAACCGGGCTGACTCCACGAAGGTCTTGTTGTTTAAAAGAGTGAGCGCCTGCAGTGGGGTGGTGGTGAGGTCGTTGCGAACGGTGCAGATCTCGCGGGCGGCGGCGTTGAAAGTCATCATCGTGGGCGGCGGCAGTGTACGGCGCCAGTAGGTGTACATGCCGCGTCGGTAAAGCTTGTCGCCTTTGTCCTGTTTGTAGGCGGCGTTGGAGATGCTCTTCCAAATACCCGGCGGCATGTACGGCTTGACCGAAGGGCCGCCGATTTTCCCGACGATCAGGTCGCTGGTGAAAAGCGCCGTGTCGCGGATGGCGTAAGGCGTGAGCCGCTTGCGCGGGCCGCGAGCGAGCAGCCGGTTTTCCGGGTCGCGCTCGAGTCGGCGGGCACTGGATTGCCTATAGGTGGCGCTGGTGACGATGAGCTTGTGCATCGCTTTCACGTTCCAGTCACGGCGGATGAACTCGGTGGCCAGCCAGTCGAGCAGCGCCGGGTGGCTGGGGTGCTCGCCCTGTACCCCGAAATTCTCGCTCGTCTTCACCAGCCCCAAGCCGAAATGGTGCTGCCACATGCGGTTCACGGTGACGCGTGCGGTGAGCGGGTGTTTCGGATCAATCAACCATCTTGCAAGGCCGATGCGGTCGCCAGGCCATTTTTTATTCCAAGCACCAAGCACCGGCGGGGTGGCGGGGTGAAGCTGCTCCGACTTGTCCGGCTGATCGTATTGCCCGCGGTTGAGCACGTGAGTGGGCCGCGGCTTGGCCAACTCGTGCATCACCATCACGGTCTCGGGCGAACCGGGTTGCGGCCTTGGCACGGAGGTTTGAACGACCTTGATTTTCATCGGCTCCGGCACGACGAACTTGGCCTCGTCTCTGCTCAGGTTCGGCCAATTTTTTGGCACCGGGATGAACGGTGGACTGTTGCCGTTGTTCGGGCCAAGACCGGCTTCGTCGATGCCGTTGAAGAATGCAAACAGTCGGTAAAAATCTTTTTGCGCGATCGGGTCGTATTTGTGGTCGTGACAGCGCGCGCAGTTCAGCGTGAGGCCGAGGAACATCGTTCCCATCGTCTCCACACGGTCGGCGACGTACTCGACGATCCATTCGTCCGGGATCGAGCCACCCTCGGAGTTGATGCGGTGGTTGCGATTGAAGCCGGTGGCGACCTGTGTGAAGAAATTTCGATCCGGCAAAAGGTCGCCGGCCATCTGCTCCGTGACAAACCGGTCGAACGGCATGTTGTCGTTGAACGCTTGGATGACCCAGTCGCGCCACACCCACATGTAGCGCAGGCGGTCATTTTGGTAGCCGTCGGTGTCGGCGTAGCGAGAGGCCTCCAGCCAACCAAGCGCCATGTGCTCGCCGTAACGTGGCGAATCGAGCAGGCGATCGACCGCCCGCTCGAAGGCGTGTGGCGAGGGGTCGGCAAGGAAGGCGTCCAATTCCTCGACCGTCGGTGGCAGACCGGTGAGGTCGAACGAAACACGGCGCAGCAGTGTGGCCTTGCCGGCTTCCGGCGCAGGCGTGAGTTGCTCATTTTCCAGTCTGGCCAGGACGAAGTGGTCGATGCCGTTCCTTGGCCAAGCGGAGTCGTTCACCTTGGCCAAGCGCGGCCGCTTGGGAGGCACGAATGCCCAGTGCCGGTCATCGCTTGGCCAAGCGG
>CAJXAU010000394.1 GCA_913050205.1 uncultured Verrucomicrobiota bacterium | reverse complement strand
TGGCGATTCACCCCGTCGAGATACCTCGTCATGATCGGAGCCAGATAAGCATCGACTACGGCCGTCTCCGCTCGGGGCAGGATTTTGATCACTTGGGCGAGATCACTCGAGACGGAGATGTGCCGCCAACCGGCATCGCGAAGGTGCTCAAGAAACTGTTGTTCGTGAGTCGGGTTGCGATAGCTGTTAAGGAAAACGACGGCAGCGGATTGGTTATCGTGACTCGGTGGATCGACGGGTGGCAGCGTTAACCTCTCGACCTGCTTGCCTTCAGCACTCATTCGCCCGGAAATTCCGATGACGCTTTTGGCAAGAGGGGGTGGTTTTTGAACATTCAGTGTGAACAGGTCCGGCCGTTTTTGATCGCCGATTACGAGCAAGTCCTCGAACCCCCGGGTGATGAACAACGTCACTTCGGCTCCTTTTTCCTCCAGCAACGCGTTGGTACCGCGCGTGGTCGCAAGATGCATCGTCAGAGGAGGAATCGGGATTGGCGTGTTGGTGCCGGTGGCCAAGCGTGCTGCGAGGATGGGTGCTTCTTCAGTGAACTTAATCTCGATCGCTTGGCCAAGTGTAACGTTTTTTGGAAGCGGCTTGGCCAAGCGCAATAGATTGCCAGTCTTATGTTCGATGATCTCGTTGGGTTCGCCCGCTTGGCCAAGCAGGCGCAACTCTTGGCCAAGCGCGAAGCCGGGAGGAATGACTTGGGAGAGGGCGAACTCAATCTCGGTGGGAGAGTGAATGGCAGTCAACGTACCCCGAAGGCAACTGTTTGAAAGCACCTTGAAGCGCCGGGTTTCGCCGGAGGGCGACTGGGCGAGGCAATCGGTAAACGTGCCCCCCGTGTCGATCCAGATCTGCCAGTGCTTTTGCAACGCGAAGGTTACCGGTCGGTTTTCGCCTCGTTGAAATTAAATGTAATCAAAAAATTGTTGGTGCGAATTTCCGCAGGCTGGCCGGCAGAAGTGGTCAGTTTTCCAGAGGCCCGTCTGTCATTTTGGATAATCGAGACTTCGGCCGTGCCTTCTCGAGTCTCCTTGGAAACGATGGCCTTGATTTCGATAAATTGCTTGTTGAGTTCCCCGATGCTGACCGTGCCTTCACTGTCCGAAATTACCATCAGTTTCGGAGTGGCGATCCTGACCGGATTTGCCGGGTCAGCAACGTCGGTAATTTGAAATTCCAAAACGTACTGAGCGACGTTCGGGTGAATGTTTTCAGTGCCGATCTTTTGGTAGTGCGTGTCGAACGTAACCCTGCAACCTGCGGCGAATACGAGCACGGAAGTCAGGGCGCATAACCAGTTCAATTTCATATTCCTGCGGCGAAGCTAGGTGCGGGGGCTGGGCTTCTCAAGTATAAACTGGGGCGGCCCGATGGTGAGATGATGAATCGCTGGCGGCCATGCCGCTGTTGCATTAGGGTCGCCCTGTGAAAATGAGTTTTAAAAAAATATTTCCGACTGTCATTGCTGGACTGATGCTCAGTGGTTGTGCCTCGACGCCAACACAGAATGGATCAGCACTGAACAAAGCCGAAGTGATGGTGATCAATGACCGTGCGATCATCAGCCAGATGACATCGGAGGCGACCAAGTTGATGGACTCGGATTCTCTCATTGAGATGAAGACGTTGATCGAGAGGTTGAAAAAAGAACCGAAAGTCGCCCTCAAGCTACCCAAGGCCAGTCTGTCCAGTGCGGCGGAGGCTAGCAAGGCAGTCGCCGTTGTGGGCGGTGTTTACAAATGCAACAAGTGCACTCGATGGCATATTGCCCCGGCGAGTGGATTCCTGATCGATGAGGATTTGGTGGTGACGAATTATCACGTAGTCAACAACCCCGAGCGAGCCGGTCTGGCAATACGATTATTCGACGGGCGGGTGTTCATGGTGGAGGACGTCGTGGCATCGAGCGAACGCTACGATCTGGCGGTGTTACGAGTTCCGAAGACCGGGATCAAGCCGATTGCGCTTGGCCAAGCGGCCCCGGTCGGAGCCAAGATCGACTTGATCAGCCATCCGAACCACAAATTTTACACGCTGAGCGAGGGCAGGGTGGCGAGGTACTTTGTTACGCAGCGCAACCGCAGGGCAGTGCCGGCGATGGCGATTACGGCCGACTTCGGCAAAGGTTCAAGCGGCGCTCCCGTGCTCAATGAGAGTGGCCAAGTGGTGGGGGTTGCCGCCAGCACGGAGTCGCTTTACTACACCGAGAAGGACGGCGTGCAGAAAAATCTTCAAATGGTTTTCAAAAACTGCGTACCGGTCAGTCAGTTGCGCGAATTGATCGGTGGTTAATTTCAATCCTTGCTCGGGACGCGGATATTCTCGACCAAGTCCTGCACATCCTGCGGGGCTTCTGCGCCAGTCTTCGAAACAGCGAACGCCACGGCAAAGTTGACCAGCGCCCCAATAGCCCCAAATGCATTGGGTGTAATGCCCAGAAACCAGTTTGGCTCCATGCCGCCGAGGTACGTCGTGCCTGGAATGAACAGGATTCCTTTGTGCTGAAATACGTACA
>CAJXAU010000393.1 GCA_913050205.1 uncultured Verrucomicrobiota bacterium | reverse complement strand
CGTTGTGCGCAACCATGTTTTTGTAATACTCAAAACCAGCCAGACGGTTCGTGAAAGTAATGCCACTTTCGGTGGCGGCGATTGTAGTGAATCGCTTGCCCCCCTTCGCGGACGGCGACACGGCGGTTCGCCCGAACGCATCCGCTTGGCCAAGCGCATGGTTGACTGTCAGACAAAACAGCAGCGCGACCGCGCTTGGCCAAGCGCGTCTGCTGCCTCGAAAGTAACGGAATAAGTCTGGCACCCGTGCGGTTACCCATGCCCGACTTGCCGCAAAAACTCCATTCAAATCATGCAGCCAACCCGAGAATTTGATTCTCCCGAACAGCAATCTTTGCGACATTGCCCCGCGTTGAAAATCATGACCCGATCCCACAGACTATTACTGGGCGCCACAACACTTGGCGCCCTGCTTCTCGTCACAGGCTGCTCGAAGCCTGTGGTCGTCACGGAGTCCATGGTTGTCACCGAGGAACAGCTCTTTAAGACGAACGGTCTCTGGTATCTCCGCGGCACGACCAACCTGTTTACCGGCACGGAGATGGACTACCACACCAACGGAGTGCTCAGGTTCCGGATGACATTCACCAATGGACTCCCGTACGGGACCAACACGGCATGGCATCCCAACGGCACAAAACAGACCGAAGGAGAATTCGTCGACGGCAAGCGCAGTGGTCTCTGGAATATGTGGTTCGACGACGGCAAACCGGACAAACAGGGCACGTTCGTCAACGGCAAGCCGGACGGGTTGCAGATCTTTTGGCACACCAACGGGGTCAAGTCCGTCGAGTGGTACCACAAGGAGGGCATCCCCCACGGCAACAGCAAGTCCTACTACATGAACGGGCAACTGCATCAGGAGGGTTCGTACGACATGGGACGCCAGATAGGCGAATGGGCTGAATGGGATGAGGAAGGAAATAAAACCAAGACCGCCCAGTTCGAGAACGGCCAGCTCATCAAGGAAACCAATCTCACCGAACCGGCCTCCCTCACCCCTCCACAGAAATAATCCCGCGCCGGTCAGGCGCCGGTTCGGACTTGCGCCCGGATTGGGTTTGGCGCACAGCTTGGTTTTCCGATGCGCCTCGTTTTAACATTCCTCAGTGCCCTCGTGCTTGCTTGGCCAAGCGCTGCAGCAGAAAAGGCCCCGTTTCGCGGGGAGATCAAGCAAATCACCCACGGCCCAATGACCCACTTTTTCGGATACATCGGCCACGTGCAAAACATTCCGTGGAACCAGAGCGGCCGATACATCGTTGCGCTGCAGACTGACTTTCACGATCGCATGCCCGGCCCGGACGACCCGGCCAATGTCGTCCTGATCGACACCAAAAACGATTACCGCGTGAAAGTCATCGAGCAGTCCCGCGGCTGGAACCCGCAGCAGGGCACGATGTTTTACTGGAACCCAGCCAAGCCGGAGACCCAGTTTTTCTTCAACGACCGCGACCGCAAAACCGGCAAGGTTTTTTGTGTGCTGTACGACATCGAGCAGGCCAGGCGCATTCGTGAGTACCGGTTCAACGACACGCCGATCGGCAATGGTGGTGTGGCCCAGAACGGGGGCTGGTTCCTCGGGCTGAACTACGCCCGCATGGCCCGGCTCCGGCCGGTGACCGGCTACAAAGGCTCGTGGGACTGGACGAAGGGTATCGCCCACCCTAAAGACGACGGCCTGTTCAAGGTCGACATCGGCTCTGGAGAAAAAACACTGCTGGTGTCATTTCACAGGATGGCGCGCGAACTCGAGGCGCTTGGCCGCGACATGAAAACCAGCCACCTTTTCATCAATCATTCGCTCTCGAATCGCGAGGGGGATCGAATCTTTTTCTTCGCTAGGGCAGGCTGGAGCGGACAAAAAGGGAAGCGCATCAACCACCCGTTCGTCACTGATCTTGACGGCAAGAGCCTACGCTCCAATAGCATCCATATCGGCGGCCATCCGGAATGGGATTACGGCCACCGCATGATCGGCCGTTTGAAGGACCGGCAGGTGCTATACGACACGGATCAGCAACTCGTGGTCGGCGTGCTTGGTTCGCCAGAGATTTTCCCCGACCCCGAGGGCGACATCGCGTTATCCCCCAACGGCAAGCTGTTCGTCAACGGTCACAAGGACCGAAAAAAGAAGGCCAACTTTTACACCATTTACCGGCGGGAGGACGGGGCGTTCTTCCGGACGCGAGGATTCAACATTGGCCACTGGCAGTCCGGCGATCTACGGCAGGATCCCTCCCCGTGCTGGAACCGCACCAACGATCAAATCCTCGTGCCCGGAGTTAGCAAAGATGGCAAAACGCGGCAGCTGTTTCTGCTCAAAATAACGAAGTGATCCGCAAGGGTATCGCCCCGAACCGGTGCGGGCTACTTGCCCTCAGGAGCAGCACCTGCCACGCGCAGCTTGATCTCGATCTCGTCAGAGACCTTTTCTTCGTTGTCGCCAGGTTTTATGTTGTAGTCGGAGCGCTTGATCGTGAAGTCGGACCGCAGCACGAGCAGGTCTCCCGGTACCCGGTTGC
>CAJXAU010000392.1 GCA_913050205.1 uncultured Verrucomicrobiota bacterium | reverse complement strand
TCATATCCCGCAAGCTACCGGAGAAAACCGACTGGGCGATGCAGACCAAGCTGCGACTGGTATCACGGCAGTTCGGCGACTACGACTCCGGCTTGATGGTACTGCTTGGCAAGGGAACCAAGCGGACGCGTTACACGATCGGGTTTAATGATGGTGTTCGCTTGGCAGTTAAAAAAGTGGACTCCAAGGGGAACGCCGAGTCGCTTTACACCAAGTCCATTGCGCAGGAGGAGATGGCTGTGCGAATCATCCGGCACGCTGACAAGCTGCATTTCGAGTGGAAAGTCGAGGACGTATGGCAGGAAGTGCATGTCGAGACACTCGGCGCGAATACACCGGCTTACGACGGCGGAATGTTTGTCGCCACGGAAAAAGTGCAGGCGATCCGGGTGGGTTTCGACTATGCCATCCTGATCGATCCTTCTGCAGTCTCGCCGCTCAAGGGCAGCCTGAGCGTCAGCGAGATCATGTATAATCCGGTTGGCGGAGACGACTATGAATACATCGAGTTGATCAATGCCGGTGCTGCGAATATCAACCTGAAAAATGCCCAGATCGATCGTGGTGTGACGTACCAATTTGGCAATGTCACCCTCGGTGCGGGCGAGCGGATCGTCGTGGCGAAAAACCGGGCCGCATTCCAGTCGCGTTACGGCAAGACCGGGATTCTTTTGGCAGATGGCCAGTACGAGGGGCGATTGCGAAACAGCGGGGAAACGGTTGCCGCAATTGATGCCGATGGCGATCTGGTTTTCGAGGTGGACTACGAGGACGGTGGTGCCTGGCCCGGTCGGGCAGACGGCAATGGTAGTTCGCTTGTGGTGATCAATCCGCTTGGCAATCTGAACGACCCTCGGAACTGGAACTCGAGTAACGCCTACAACGGGACGCCCGGCGGCGCGGTCACGGCAGTACCAACCGTGGTGATCAACGAGGTGTTGACCCACTCCGATGCACCGCAGGAGGACGCCATCGAGTTGCACAATCATGGCCAGATCGAGGTCGATCTTTCCGGTTGGTTCCTGAGCGACAGCGCGAATAATCTGAAAAAATATCGCATCCCAGACGGCACAACAATCAGCCCAAATGGCTATCACGTGTTCTACGAGAAAGCCTTCCTGCTGGATAACGGTGAGAATGGCTTTTCCCTAAGCTCGGCCCGTGGGGATGATGTCTGGCTGACGCAGGCGGATGCTGAGGGCAATCTGGTGCGGTTTGTCGATAAGGTGGACTTCGGCCCGGCGGCGAATGGCGTGTCACTTGGCCGTTACCCGAACGCAACCGGCCCGCTTGTAGCCATGGCCAGCAACTCACTGGGAAGCGACATCCGGGCAGGGCAGGACGCAGGTCTGCTCAATCAATTCCGAGCAGGCAAGGGCGCCCCCAACACCGGGCCACTGGTTGGGCCGATTGTGATCAGCGAGATTATGTACGCTCCGGAAGCGGGCAACGCCGAGTATGTGGTGCTCAGCAACACTTCGGTCGGTTCCGTCCCGCTGTTCGACCCGGCGAATCCTTCTAATGGGTGGAAACTCGACAACGCAATCGAATTCACCTTCCCGACCGATTTTGTGTTGAAATCGGGTGAGTCCGTTTACATCGGTTCCGTGGAGCCGGAGTTGTTTAGAGAGCAGTACGAACTCGACGCTGATTCGCTCGTGCTCGGGCCGTTCGACGGCAAATTGAATAACGCGGGTGAAAGCCTGCAACTGTTCCGTCCCGACCCGCCGCAGACGTTGCCGCCGGATATCGGTCTCGTCCCGTACATTCTTGTTGAGAAGGTGAAGTACGGGGCGGCATCGCCCTGGCCGGTCATGCCGGAGGAAGGCGGGTTGGCCATCCAGCGGGTGAGCCTTGAACGCTTTGGCAACGATGCATCGAACTGGATTCGGCCCGGTACGGAAACGGACACCGACCGGGACGGCATGCCGGATTCGTGGGAGGATACCCACGCACTCAACCCGAATGATGCCGCCGATGGCACTCAGGACGCCGACGCGGACGGCTTGGCCAACGCGGCCGAGTACGCTGCGGGGACTGATCCACGCGACGCGGACAGCACCCTTGCCCTCGACGTATTGCGACTGGCCGACGGCCGGTTGCAGTTGGCATTCGTCGCGGTGGAAGGTCGCTCGTACACCATCCACGCGAGCCATGCGCTTGGCCAAGCGTGGCAGCCCTTGGCTGAATTCGCCCCGCAGGAGGCCGGTGAGATGACGCACGAGCTACCGCCGGGCGGGGAACAGCGCTACTTCAGGCTGGAAGTCGTCCTCAACCCGTAACAAGGCGGATGCCGAAACGTCCGCTCCAGTTTCTCGCCGCGCTTGGCATCGCTTGGCCAAGCGCGGTTGCTGCGGACGTTGTCATCAACGAGATTCACTACGACGCTGATCCCAAGACGGCGGCGGTCGAGTTTGTTGAGTTGCACAATGCCGGTGACCGGACAGAGCACCTTGGTGGGTGGTATTTTTCCAATGGCATCGACTTCACTTTCGCGCCCAAGACCACCCTCAAGCCGGGCGGGTATCTGGTTGTCGCTGAG
>CAJXAU010000391.1 GCA_913050205.1 uncultured Verrucomicrobiota bacterium | reverse complement strand
TCGAGGCGCGTGGGCACGCTACGACGCAGGTTGGCCTGAAGCGCTCCAACCTTGCCAGCGAGGAGCTGGAGCGGGCCAAGAACGGGAATATCCTCAACCGAACGACGCTTAGCCTGTTTTACGCTACAGACTTTTCGGATCAACTGGAGAACACGATTATTCCCTCGCTGCGGGCCGGGTTTGTCGTGTTGGCGGATCGCTACATTTACACGCTGATGGCGCGCGACCTTGTTCGTGGGCTGGATGAGAAATGGGTTCGAAACCTTTACAGCATTGCGCTGCGGCCGGATGCCGTTTTTTACCTAAAGCTCTCGCCGGAGAAATTGATCCAGCGCAACTTCATGAAAAACCATACGCTCGACTACTGGGAGAGCGGGATGGATCTCGGACTGTCGATGGACATGTTCGACAGCTTCGTGCAGTACCAGCAGCGACTGGCCGACCAGTTTGAAATGATGCGTAAGAATTTCGACTTCACCATTGTCGATGCCGACCAGTCGGTCGATGAACTCAACAACGAACTACGTAATCACACCGAGCGCGTGATCCATTAGGCAGCTGAATTCGATGACGGAGGAACATTACATCGGGGTAGATCTTGGGGGGACAAAGATTCTCGCCGGGGTGTTCGATAGCGACCACAACTGCCTGTTCACCGACAAAAACAAAACCAAGGCCGAGCTGGGCTACGAGGGCGTCACCGCGCGGATCGTCGAGACCATCCGCGGTGCGGCGCACCTAACCGGCATCGACGTGGCGAACAGCAAAGGGGTGGGCATCGGTGCGCCGGGCACGATCAGTGCCGACGGCTCGACCGTGTTGTTTGCGCCGAACCTCGACTGGCGCGATGTGCCGCTCAAGGCCGACCTCGAGGCGGAACTCGGTTGCCCGGTCTGGCTGGGCAACGACTGCAGCGTCGCCGCGATGGGGATTCACCGGAGCGAGTTTGAGTCGAAGCCGCGTGACATGGTGAGCATTTTTCTCGGGACCGGCATCGGTGCCGGCATCATCACCAACGGCGCCTTCCTGAGCGGGGCCACGCAGGCGGCGGGGGAGGTCGGCCACATGGTGCTCGACCCCGACGGGCCTGTTTGCGGCTGTGGCACCAAGGGCTGTTACGAGGCGCTGGCCAGCCGCACGGCCATTTTTAACAAGGTAAAGGCTGCCGTGGAGGCCGGCGAAAAAACCCTGCTTTTTGACCCGGAAAGCGGCAAGCCGTTCAACAAGGTTCGCAGCGGCAAACTCCGCCGCGCTGTCGAGGCGGGGGACGAACTGGCGACTCGTGTGCTGGACGAAACCTGCCTCTACACCGGCATCGCCATCGCCAATCTTTGTAATCTGCTTAACCCGGAAATCGTCGCGCTCGGGGGGGGGATGATTGAGCAACTGCACGAGACCATGCTGCCGAAGATTACCGAGGCGGCTGTTGATCGCATGATGCCCGGCGCGCGGCAGGTCAGCATTGTAGCGACCAAGCTGGGCGACCACGCCGGCATCACCGGCGCAGCCATCCTGGCCTGTGACCACGCCTGACCCGATGCGCCGCGGCGTCATCGACATTGGGACCAACTCGGTCAAGTTGCTGGTGGCGGATTGCCATGGCCGCGCCGTCCAGCCGGTTGCCGAAACCAGCCGCCAAACCCGACTTGGTCGGGGGCTCTACGACTCCGGTCGCCTTCAACCGGAACCCATTACCGACACGGCAGAGGCGGTGCACGATTACCTTCACTTGGCCAAGCGGGAGGGCGCTGTGGAAACCGGCATCATCGCCACCAGCGCCATGCGCGAGGCCGACAACGCACTTGAGTTGATCGACGCACTTGGCCAAGCGGTGACCATTCTCAGCGGTGACGACGAGGCTCGCTTGGCATACGCCGGAGTCACCACCGACTCGCGCTTGGCCAAGCGCGACCTGCTGGTGATCGACGTCGGCGGCGGTAGCACTGAATTCACCCGGGGCAACGCGCGCGGGATCGAACGCCACGTGAGCATCCCGCTTGGTTCGGTTCGCCTGCTGGAAGGCAATCCGGTCGACGATCCCCCGGCGGCTGGGCAGCTGAAACGCGCGCGCAAAATCATCGATGATCAGTTGCAGCAATCTCTGCCGGGTAGCGACTGGAACGGGGCGGTTGAGTGTGAATTAATCGGCACCGGCGGAGTTGCCACCATATTTGCGATGATGGAACTGGGCATCGGGATATTCGATCGCGACCGGATTGAGCAGATCACATTGACCCAGCAACAGGCTACCGACTGGTGCGAGCGACTATGGAGTCTGCCGCTTGGCCAACGCCGTGAAATCACCGGCCTTCCGGCCAACCGCGCCGACGTGGCGCTGTTCGGCAGTCTGATCTACGAGCGAGTCATGAACCATTTTGACCACAAGCAACTGCAGGCCAGCACACGCGGGATTCGATTTGGCGCGTTGGTAGGGGATTTTTTTGAAAAAAATCTCGCCAAAACAAGGCGCGCTCACTAAAAAACCGCCCACCACTGTCCCGTGGTGTAATGGTAGCACAGCGGTCTTTGACACCGTTAGTTC
>CAJXAU010000390.1 GCA_913050205.1 uncultured Verrucomicrobiota bacterium | reverse complement strand
GCCGGGGCATGTCGCGCGCGAGGTTGGAGTGATGATCCCAGCCCATGTGAAACAACTGGATGAACCGCACATCGCGCTCGGCCAACCGCCGGGCCAACAGGCAGTTCGCAGCAAATGAACCCGCTTTTTTTACGTCCGGCCCGTACAGTTTCAGGATGTGTTCCGGTTCGCCGGAGACGTCGGTCAACTCCGGCACACTCGACTGCATCCGGAACGCCATTTCGTACTGGGCGATGCGCGACTGGATTTCCGGGTCGCCCAGTGAATCGTATCGCTTGCGATTCAACGCCCCGAGATCGTCGAGCATGTCCCGCCGCATGTCACGGTTGATGCCGTCCGGGTTGGAGAGGTAATAGACCGGGTCGCCGCTGTTTCGAAATTTCACGCCGGAATGCTGCGTAGGCAGAAAACCGGACGACCACAATCGACTGTACAACGGCTGGGCATCGCCGGAACCGCCGCGAGAAGTCATCACGATGTACGTCGGCAGGTCACGGTTCATTGCACCGAGGCCGTATGACACCCACGAGCCGATGCTCGGCCGGCCGGAGAGTTGAAAGCCGGTCTGTAAAAACGTGATCGCCGGGTCGTGGTTGATCGCCTCGGAATGAATCGAGCGCACCACACAAAGCTCGTCCGCCACACGGCCGAGGTTGGGTAGCATCTCGCTCAACTCCAGGCCGCTCTGGCCATGGGCGGTGAAGCGGTATTTCGTGGGAGCCACCGGCAGCGATTTTTGATTGGACGTCATGCCGGTCAACCGTTGCCTGCCACGGATCGAGTCCGGCAACTCCTGTCCACGGTGCTTTTCCAATTGTGGCTTGGGGTCGAACAAATCCATCTGAGCCGGGCCGCCGGACTGAAACAAATAAATCACACGCTTGGCCTTGGGCGCGAAATGCGCTTGGCCAAGCGCCGCTCCCCTCGCTTGCCCTTGGCCAAGCAGACAGCCCAGCGCCATGGCACCCAGCCCGTTGGCTGAGGTTTGCAAAAACGTCCGCCGGTTGAGGGCGTCCTGTTGTTGCCAGTCTGCGGGATTAAATGGATGAGTGTTCACTTGTTGATCAATTCGTCGAGGTTCAAAAGGACGTTGGCCACGGTGGCCATCGCAGCCAATTCCTCTTGGCCAAGCGCACCGTCCAAGGGGCTTTCCCCTTGGCCAAGCAGTTGTTTCGCCGCCTCGGGCTGGGCGCGAAACCGGGCCAGTCGGCGCTCATAACCGGCCGTCAGCAACGCCAACTCGTCCGGCTCCGGCTGGCGCGCGGTCGCCGCACGAAACGCCCACGCGATGCGCTCACCCGGGGTGGTGCCATTCGCCATTATGCGCTCCGCAAATTTTCTCGACGCCTCCACGTAGGTCACCTCGTTCATCAACGCGAGTGCCTGTAGCGGCGTGTTGGTTTGGGCACGTTTCACGGTGCATACCTCGCGGCTTGGGGCATCAAACAACAGCATGCTTGGATGCGCGACAGTGCGCCGGATGCGCGAGTAGAGGCTACGTCGGTACAGTTTCTCGCCATGGTCCTGCTTGAATGTGCCGCGCTTCTCAACCTCGCGCCACAGGCCGGCCGGCTGATAGACCCACATGCTCGGCCCACCGTGTTTCTCGACCATCAAGCCGGAGAGGAACAGCGCCTGATCTCGCACCATCTCGGCCGCGAGTCGCGTGCGTGGGCCTCGGCTCAGCAGCCGGTTTTCCGGGTCCAACCGCAGACGCTCCGAGTTGGTGGCCGCGTCCTGCCGGTAGGCAGCGCTCATCACCATTTGCCTGAGCAGGCGCTTGATATTCCAGCCGTGCTCGACAAAGTCCACCGCGAGCCAGTCGAGTAGTTGCGGGTGACTCGGCCAATCGGTTTGCACCCCAAGATTCTCCGAGCTTTTGACGATACCGACGCCGAACAGTTGCTCCCACAACCGGTTCACGAGCACACGCGCCGTCAACGGATGCTGTCCATCCGTAAGCCAACGCGCCAGAGCCAGTCGATTCATCGGCATGTCGCTTGGCACAGGCGAGAGGGCCGACATTAAGCCCGGCTTAACCTCTTCGCCGGGCGCGTCGTACTGGCCGCGCTCGAGAATGAACGCCTTGCGAGCCTTGTTGTCGCGCATGACCATTACGAATGGATACTGTGCCTCCAGCCGGCCGATCTCAGCCTTACGTCGATCGGCATTTTTTTCAGTCGCCTCGACGTTCTTTTTACGTCGTTCGTACTCGCTGTTTTTATAGCGGATTCGCGGCTCGGCACTTCCCCGCAAATTGTTGATGAACCCCTTCTCGTCGAGGTTGTTAAACAGAGCGAACAATTGGTAGAACTCCCGCTGACTGATCGGGTCATACTTGTGATCGTGACAACGGGCGCAACTCAACGTGAGCCCCATCCAGACTGAACCCATCGTCTGCACTCGATCGATGACGTACTCTGTCCGCCACTCCTCGTCGAGCGCCCCACCCTCGGTGTTGATACGATGGTTGCGGTTGAAGCCAGTCGCGAGCACCTGGCTCTCGGTGGCGTTCGGCAGCAGGTCACCGGCGAGTTGTTCCACGGTGAACTGGTCGTACGGCATGT
>CAJXAU010000389.1 GCA_913050205.1 uncultured Verrucomicrobiota bacterium | reverse complement strand
CGCCGGATTGCAACACCACAAAGCCGGGCAGATTCTGGTTTTCCGTCCCGAGACCATATGACACCCACGCCCCAGCGGATGGATGCCCCATGAACGGGAACCCGGTGTGGAACGCGTAGTTGCCCTGCGCGTGCTCGTTCACCTTACTGGTCATGGAGCGGATCACCGCCAACTCGTCCGCCACCGTCGAGAGCTGCGGAAACATGCTGCTGACCTCAAGCCCACTCTGGCCATTTTTTTTGAACTCGAACGGCGAAGCCATCACGTTTCCGTTGCGATTGAACTGAGTCCGCTCAACCTTCACCGGCATTGGTTTACCGTGCAACTCGCGCAGCTTGGGCTTGGGGTCAAACGAGTCGACCTGCGACACCCCGCCGGACATGTAGCATAAGATCACATGTTTCGCCTTGGCCTTTAACTTCCGCCCGCCTGCCGCCTCAGCAAACGCCCGGTTCGACATCAATCCCTGCAACGCCAGCATGCCGAACCCGGTCGAACACCGCGTCAGCATTTCCCGCCTTGTGAGCATATTAATTTTCCTCATTTCAAAATCTCCTGACTTATCTCAGATAAATGAACTCTTTTAAGTTAAACATCGCCTGGGCCAAATCACGCCATGGGTCTTGGGCGGATTTGCTCGCCTCCTCAAGTTCGGTTTTGGTCTTTTGCAACTCCGCCAAGCGCGCCTGCCACTTGGCTTGAGAAGTGCGTTGTTCCTCGGTCATCGCGGCGAGGATTTGTTCCTCGGAAACAAAACTGGCGTTCCCGGAAAAGGATGCCTCCACCGCCTCGGTGCTCAATGCCCGGTCGTAGACACGTGCCTTGAACACCCTGCCGGCCAACATCCGGTCACCGCTTGCTCCCTTGCCATGGCGCATTCCGAAAACAACCTCCACGTCACCGGCCTTGTACTCGCGCAATGCATCCTTGCGGAAGGTGCGACCGTACGGTTTGCCATTGCGATATCCAGTGATCTTACCGTCCGCATGATAAACGATGGCCACATGCACCGGCCCTTTGAGTGCCTCATTTTCTTTTGGCCCGTTGAAATCATCGGTTCGGCTGTGATTTTCGCTTCCGGCCAACCAGCGGCGACCCTGTTTTTCCGCGTAGACAATGGAATCGAAATTAACACCGTCCCGAGTTTGTACCGTAATCACTCCGCCGCCTTTCTGGCCAAGGTCACTCAACTGCACCCACGCCTCGAGGGTTTTGCCCTGAAGCCGCTTGGCCAAGGGCTGGCTTCGGGCGAAGCCCCGTTTGCCGTCGAGCACCAACGCACCGTTTTCAATTTTTGCTCCACCCTCAAACGTCAGGTGCGCTTGGCCAAGCTGATCCTTTGTGCCCTGACTGAAGTCCCATGCGGCGAACGGTTTTGGCCCGGCAACAGCTGATGCCTCGCTCTCCTTGCGCTTGGCTAACAACTGCTTGCGCAACGGCTCCCGCAACGCTGCCAACTGCGCCTCGATGTTGTTCATCTCCTCGTTCGTATTCAACAAAGCGTCCTTCACACGGGCCGCTTGGACGTCGGCATCGCCGAGGAACGCCTTGGCTCCGTTGAGTTCGTTCGGCGTCGCCGCTCGATTCAACGCCATGCGGAACATCGCATCGACCTGTGCCTCGACCGTCTTCAGGCTTTCGTCGCCCTTCACCCGGTTTGCAAACCGCTCGGCCAACGAGAGGATGAACGGATCGTTCATCATGGTGAGCGACTGCGCGGGGACGTTGGTCACGTCGCGGCGGCCAGTCGTACTGGTCGGCACCGGCGCATCCATGACCGTCAAAAACGGGTTCAGACGATTGCGAATGATCCGCTGGTAAAGGCTGCGCCGGTTGCTGTCCGCATTGTCTGAGCCGCCGAGCGGACTGCGATCCAGCGAACCACTCGCCTGCAGCATCGCGTCGCGAATCGCCTCGGCCTCCAGCCGTCGAACGTTTGCCCGGGCCAGTAGACGGTTTTCGGGATCGGTATCACCAGCGTTGCCCGACGGAGTCACCGCGAGTTGAAACGTCCGGGTGAGGGTGATCTCGCGCACCAGTTTCTTGATGGACCATCCCTCGGCAACAAACCGCTTTGCCAAGTAGTCGAGCAGTTCCGGGTGCGTCGGTTTTTCACCAAGTTTTCCGAAATTATCCGGCGTGGCCACGAGGCCCCGGCCAATCATGTGATGCCAGATTCGGTTCACGATCACGCGCGCGGTGAGCGGATTATCCGAACGCAGCATCGCCTCGGCCAACTCCACGCGCCCGGAGTTCTTCGCGCCAAACGGCTTGGCGTCGAACGCCTCAAGGAATCGCCTCGGCACGGCTTGGGCTGGCTGCTTGTGGTTGCCGCGAACGAAAAGCGGCCGGTCAACCGCCTTCGCCTCCAGCACACCGGGGGCACGCTGTGGCGACGGCACCTCAGCCTCGAGTCTGCGATACTCGGCAACCAGTTTGGCGATCTCGGGTGAGGCATCCGGCGTGTTGTTCAGCAATCCTTCGCGCACGAAGTAGTTCAGAAACTGCGCCTGTCCATTGGTCATCTTGCCCTTTCGCCAGGCCCGGATACCCTGTCGCACAGCGGCGGC
>CAJXAU010000388.1 GCA_913050205.1 uncultured Verrucomicrobiota bacterium | reverse complement strand
TTTTAAATTGGTTGCGGGAGCCGGATTTGAACCGACGACCTTCAGGTTATGAGCCTGACGAGCTACCGGGCTGCTCCATCCCGCGGTCAGTGGGCAGGGAAGCCTATCACAGAGCTGAGGGTGATCAAGTTGTTTTTTGGTTCCTCAGCAATTTCTGACTAGCCATCTGTTTACCTCGGTCGCTTCCAAATTGGCTCCAGCATTTGGGCGTTGAGTTTTGTCCAATCGGCCAGCAATTCCTCGCGCTTGGCTGGTTGTTTTGTTGCGAGATCGGTTGTTTCGCTGATGTCGGTGGCCAGGTTGTAAAGTTGCCACTCGGCGCCCTGCCCTCGCCTTGGATTTCTTAAAATCTTCCAGTCACCTTTGCGCAGTGCGGCCCGGTTGTCCTGCCTCCAAAACAGGGTGTCGTGAGGCGATTTTTTTATTTCGCCGTTGAGGTGCGGGATGAGGTTGGTGCCGTCCAGTTTTCGTTTCCAATTCTTGGGAGCGCCTTCCGCCACGGCTGCGGCGGTGGCGAAGATATCGAGTGAGATGACTGGCTGCCGATAGACCGTGCCCTTGGCCAAGCGGCTTGGCCACTGCATCATGAACGGCACTCGCAGGCCGCCCTCGTACACGCTGCCTTTCCCCTCGCGCAGGGGTTTGTTGCTGGAGGTTAATTCACGTGTCGGTCCGCCGTTGTCGCTGAGAAAAAAAACGAGAGTGTCCTCTTCCAGTTTTTCCTGCCGCAGCTTGGCCAGCACCGCCCCGACGCTGTCGTCAAGGTTGGCAAGCATTGCGGCGAATATCCGGCGCTGGATGTCCTCGATGTGCGTGAATTTTTCCATGTATTTGTCCGCAGCCTGCAACGGGCTGTGTACAGCGTTGTAAGCGACGTACAAAAAGAATGGGTGCGCCTTGTTACGGTCGATGAAGCTGACGGCTTCGCGGGTGAATGCATCCGTGAGGTACTCGTGCTCGACCTCTGGCTGCCCCCCGCGGACGATCGGGTTGTTGGCGTCGTAGGCTGGCTCGGTGTAGCCCATGTGCGTTGAGTAAATGACCTTGCCGTTGGCGGTGACCAATCGGCCCTTACCGCCGCCGGGCAGCACCACGCGCCTCAGCCAGGTGGTGGTGCCGTGCCACGGATACGGTACGAAGTAATGCCCCTCGTGGGTGAACCCGAAGAATTCATCGAACCCGTGCCGGAACGGGTGAAATTCCGCCTGCCCGCCAAGGTGCCATTTGCCAACCAAGCTGTTGACGTAGCCAACGTTTCGCAGCAATTCGGCCAATGTCTCCTCGTTGCGCGGCAGGCCGACTCCGGGCAGTTCGTTGTGATGCCCGATGGGGTTGAACTCGTAGCCAAACCGATTCTGATAACGGCCGGTGATCAGTCCCGCACGCGATGTGCTGCAGAATGGCCCGGTGACGTAGCCGTCGGTGAAGCGCACGCCGTTGGCCGCGATGGAGTCGATGTGCGGGGTGGGAATCTCAGGGTTCCCCTGACAACCCAGTTCGCCATAGCCGAGGTCGTCTGCGAGCAGGATGACGATATTGGGCTTACGGCCATGCGCTTGGCCAAGCGCCATGAGGCAAAGCATCAACCCTGCGAGCTTGGCCAAGCGGAGTGACATGTCAGCCCTCGGGGTAGTCGATGTCGAACCAGACTTTCTCAGCGGCAGCCTTGAGTGCGAGATCCATCACGGTCTGCACACGCGCGCCCTGCAGGAAGGATGGCTCGCACTCGCGCTGGTTGCGGATGGCGTCGATAAACTCGAAATCCTGATCCCAGCGGAAGGCGATCCCGGGGTCGCCCTGCGAGGGATCGCGTGTGGAGCCGGGCCAAGTGAGAAACTCGCTCGGCACGTCGATCGTCTCCAGCCCCACCTGACCCTTGCGCGCGATCTGAAAACGGTTCGGATGCTCGAGTTGAAAGACCATTGAGGCGTCGCTGCCGTTGATTTCGCAGTAGTCCTGACTGCGCGCACCCTCGCCCCGGCCGGTGGCCAGTTTGCTGCTCTCGAGTACACCGGTGGCGTTGTTCTCAAATTCAGCCATGACGGTGACCCAGTCCTCGAGGTCGGACTCGAGGCCCTGCCGGTCATCAATGAATCGGCGGGTGTCAGCGGTGATGCGTTTCATGTCGCCGATCAAAAAGTGGGCGTAATCAAGCCGGTGGGAGAGCATGTCACCGAGTTCGCCGGAGCCGGCCATTTTTTTGAGCTGCCGCCAGCCGATGTTGCGGTCACCCCAGTCCTGCAGGCGGCAGGTGCGGATATGATACGGCTGCCCGATGCCACCCGTATCGACCAGATGTTTCATGTAGCGCATCGCCGGGACGAACCGATAGGTAAACGCCGTCATGTGGCGGACGTTGTTTTCGCGGGCACAGTGCAGCATGTCGAGAGTCTCACCCTGATCCAAACCAAGCGGTTTCTCGCAGAGCACATGCTTGCCGTTTTTCATGGCGGCAATCGCCATCGGGGCATGGGTGAAGTTGGGTGTGGCGATGATCACCGCGTGGATGTCGTCACGCTGCACCAGTTCATTATAGTCGGTCGTGTGCACCGAAACACCGGTCTGCTGCACGG
>CAJXAU010000387.1 GCA_913050205.1 uncultured Verrucomicrobiota bacterium | reverse complement strand
GGGGAGATCCAGCCCTGGAATTCGCCCAGCGCCGGCCAAGGTGTCTGGTAATGGCCACCGAGGTAGTTGTAGCCGATCACGTAGCCCCAGCCCTCGAACAGCCAGCCTTTCGGGTCGCCAAACGGCTTACCGAGGTTGGAGCACTCGTAGATGTTGAACGGCGCGTACTTGAGAAGCTCGACGCGGATCGGCGTGGAGATCAACGGTGTGTGGTCGTCCTTCGGTTCTCTGGCGTCGGACAAGCCGCTGGGCAGCTTGTCCTCGTTATCGCCACCGTATAGGTGGGCGACGGTGAGGAATTGTTTGATATGGTTTTTGCAGTTCGTCCGCCGGGCACGCTCCTTGGCGCTGGCAAGGCTGGGTAATAGCAGGGCAGCGAGGATGGCGATGATCGCAATCACCACCAACAATTCGATGAGGGTGAAACCGCTTCGCTTGGGCACTGTCATTCGCTTCGCAGTCGAAAAAATTTCTGCCCGGTTTTGCTTGGGCGCACGCGGACGGTCATTCGGTCGTCCTCTTTGGCGGTACCGCTGCCGACCTCGTTCCAGTCCGCCGCTTGGCCAAGCGCGTCGGTGGACTCGAGGATAAAGGTGCCCTTGGCCGGCCACGAAAACTTCAGGTCGGCTCCGTCGAGTTTCACGGCCAACGGCTGCGGCTCGACGACCATCTCGCTCATCTGCAGTTTGTAGAGCGTGCCGCGTGAGTTGCGCACGTAGAGGCTGCGGTTGGCCAACACCGGCACAGTCCAGCAGGTGCCGGTGATCACTCGCGACTTGGCCAGTTGCTTGAACCGGCTTGGCGAGGCTTCGGCGATGTAGAGGTTGCCGTCGCGGGTGAGGATGATCAGCTTGTCGTCGGCTGCGGTGATGGAACTGCACGGCATGCTGCTCTTGGTCCACTCGGTCTCGCCGGTTTTCATGTTGATACAGCGGACGGTCTTGCCGCGCTCAATCCGTCCGTCCGCGCCGTAAAGATAATCGCCCACGACCACGCCGGCGTTGAAGTGGATGCGCATGTTACGGTTCTTCCACTTGGAACGGGTGCTCGTGCCGCGCAGTTCGATCAGCTCACCGTCGCGCGAGTTTGAGGTGAGGAAAATCTTGTCATCGTAAAGCACCGGGTCGGCGGCGTTGACGCTGGCGCTGGTGCGGAACGATTTTTTCCAGAGCTGTTTGCCGTTTGCGAGGTCGACCCCGTAGGCGCTGTCGCCGGCGAACATCACCAACGCCTCCTTGCCGTTGTGGTCGTAGGGGACGGCGGTTGCGTAGCCGGCGGTGCCGCCGCCGGTTTTCCATGCGAGCCGGCCGGTATCCTTCTTGAGGGCGACACCGCGCGTGCCGACGTTGTAGACCACGCGCTCGCCTTGGATGAGTGGCGACGAGGCGAAACCCCAGCTTGGCACCCGTGCGTTGTAAAGCCGCTTCAAATCCTTCGTCCAGACTACGTCGCCGGTTGCCGCCTCAAAGCAGTATGCCTTGCCGGTCTTGCTCAGCGTGTACACGTAGTCGCCGTCGACTGTTGGAGTAGCGTTGGGGCCACCGTCGTAGAGGTTCGGGGTGAGCGGCTCGGAGTAGGTGTGTTTCCACAACTCATCGCCGGTGGCCTCGTCGAGTGCAATAACCTGATCGCGGGCCGAGCGGTTGCCCATGGTAAACACCCGGCCGTCTGCTACCGAGACCGCCGCGAAGCCGGTACCGACTGAGGCTTTCCAGAGTCGCTTGGGGCCGCGAGAGGGCCATTTTTCGTACCAGTCAGTTTCACGTGAAACGCCGTTGTGATCGGGGCCGCGCCAGTTGGGCCAATCCGCCGCTTGGGCAACGGAGGCACCAGCCGCAAAATACGCGGCGGCGAGGAGGGCAATGTTTGTTAGTCGCATCATCGTTCCAGAAAAGTAGGGCAAAAGAGGGCGGCGTCAAATCGAGAAAGACACCACAGGGCGGTGAGCAGCCCCGATGCCACTCCGGTAATTACGCATGGTGACCGGAAAATGTTACCAACAGCCGGTCGACTTGAGTCGTTCTCATTGCAATTGAGTGAAAATCACACAAAAAAACAGTTGACGAATAGGGGAGTTTGGTGGACGTTGCGTCCAGTTCGCACGGTGTCTGATGCGAGTGCTGTCGTGGATTTCCACTAATATACCGACATCGCATTAATCGAAAATTCACCGGAGAGCTTGAAGGTTTCTCCAACCTTGGCGCTTCGGAATGAAATTTGGCCGGTCAAGCTACGGCTTGGCCGGCTTCTTTGTTTTTAGTTCACCATCCTTTCCTTGTTCCCCCAAATCGGTTGTGTGACGCTGCCGGCGATGCAACGATCGACACTGAAATGTTGGCGCTTGGCCAAGCTGGCGTTGGCGCTGGTTTTTGTGGGCGGCTTGGCCAAGGCCGACGCAGCCAAACCGAACATTATTTTCATCATGGCGGACGACCTCGGTTACGCCGAGCTGGGCAGTTACGGACAGAAAAAAATCAAGACGCCCCACCTCGACCGCTTGGCCAAGCAGGGCATGCGGTTCACGCGCAACTACTCCGGCAACGCCGTCTGCGCGCCGTCGCGCTGCGTGTTGATGACCG
>CAJXAU010000386.1 GCA_913050205.1 uncultured Verrucomicrobiota bacterium | reverse complement strand
GTAGCAGAGGTTTCTCCGCCTCGCGCGGCAACCGGACGAGGTCGAGTTTCTCGAGCGTGTTTTGGATTGCATCCACCATCGACGTACCCCAGACAAACTCTAGGATAACATCGCTGACTCCTGCACGGCTGATGCTGCTAATTTCGTTTAGCCCGCCGACCACGCCGAGCGCCTCCTCAATGCGGCGGCTGATATCGTTCTCCACCTCCTCCGGCGCAGCCCCGGGATACTCGGTGCGCACCGTCAGTGTCGGGTAGCTCATCTCCGGCATGAGTGTGACCGGGAGTTGCTTCAGTGAAAAAAACCCAAATACGATCGCAGCCAGAAACACCATCAACACCGCGACCGGCCGGTCGGTAGTGAAGTTGGGGTTGCGATGGGGAGACTCCATTCCGTGAAGGAAGTGGGGAGGTTACTTGATGGCGTTTGTGCTGTTTGCCGCCGAGCTGTTGGTGCTGACGGTCGCCGGCACAGTATTGGTTTCGCCCGGCAACGGATCGCCCAGCTCTCGTATCAGCGAGTTTTCCTTCAGGCCGGACTGACCTGCGACCACGATCTTGTCGCCCACGACGAATCCGTCGGTCGGCTCGATGTGTACCTTGTCGGCGTTGAGCGGCAAAACGAGGTGGCGCTTCACGCTCTTAACGTTGTTCGTGCTGTTGACGTGCAGCTTGAAGGCGTAGGTCTGGTCGTTGTCGTAGACGATTGATTTTTTCGGGATCAAAATCGCGTCCTGCTTGGTGTTGAGCACCAGTTCCACGTCCACCCACATACCGGGGCGCAGCGCACCCAGTTCCTTCACCGCCACCGTCACCTTCACCGTGCCTGCCCGGGCCTCGACAATTGGCGAGATCCGCTTCACATAGGCAGGGATGATATTCCCTTCGCCGAGCGTGTTGGAGATCAGTCTCGCCTCCATGTTTGGCTTAAGATCCGGCAGATATTGCTCAGGGACATGGATGACTGCCACGATGGATTCGAAGTCGATAATCTCAAAAATCTTTCGACCGCTGCCGACTTGGTCGCCCACCTTCACATCGCGAAGCGTGATCGTGCCGGCGATCGGTGCGCGCACCTCGGTGTATTCGAACTGCCGCTGCGCCTCCTCAAAACTCAATTGCCGCTGCGACAGCGTAAACTTGGCATTGCGATAGTCTTGCTCGCTAATGAGGTTGTCCTTGTAAAGATTCTCCTGTCGGGCGAAATCGATCTGCTCCTTGTCCAGCTGACTCTTCGCCTGATCGTAATCATTTTTCTGGCGATCATTCTCGAGCCGCAGGAGCACCTGCCCTTTCTCGACCTTGTCGCCCTCTTCAACCAGCAGATCGACCGCCGGGTTACTCGTCCGGGCATGCACCTCCACTTGCGCCTCCGCCTCCAGCGGGGCGGATCGCTCGAGAATCTTCTCGATCGGCCCACGGGTTACCTCTGCCAACTCCACCAACACCGGCTTGGCGCCTCTGGAGTACTTCGATTTTTTCTTCGAACTTTCCTTCTCAAGCTCGGCGGGGCCACACCCCGCGAGTGCCAACGCACCGAGAAGGAGCATCGTATTGCCTGTTAACGTTTTATCCATTCGTTTCACCAAAGAAACTGCGCCTTGATACTACTCCCATGCCTACCTGTAGGTTACGAAAAAGTGGGGGCAACGCGGCCGGGGGGGAATCTTGGCCAAGCGCAAGCGCGAACGGGGATACTGAGGCAATCCGGGCTGCCGTCAACCGTAATACCACCCAAATACAGGGTGTTACGTGAATGTGATTATCAGCAAAATCAGCCCAAGTATGATGCGATACCAGCCAAACGCCACGAATGTGTGGGTCTGAATGTAACGCAACAGCCACTTAACTGAAATAAACGCCGTCACCGCCGATACCAGCGTCGCCAGTGCCAGTTGCCACCAATCCTCAGTGATACCCTCGGTGCTCATCAGTGCCTTCAGCACCTTGTAAGCCCCGGCGGCCAAAAGCGTTGGCACCCCCAGCAGAAATGTGAATTCGATGGCCGCGATGCGATTCAGCCCCATTAGCAACGCAATCAAAATGGTCGAGCCGGAGCGGGACGCTCCTGGGAACACCGCCGCAATAAGTTGGCCGAAGCCGATGGCGATTGCGATCGCCCAGGTCACCTTGGCCAAGCCAGGCCGGTCGCCCAGCATCTTCTCCACCACAACAAACAACACTCCCCCAATGAACAGAGCCAACGCCACTGGCAACACCTTTTCCGGCAGCTTGAAGCCCAGCGAGTCGATCAACAACCCTCCACTACCGGTGATGAAAAATGCCACCAGCAGCTTGGCCATGTAATCGCGCGACTCCGGTTCGCGCCACTTGAAGACCAGTTGCTTGACGCGGTCGGTGAAGTTGAACAATACCGCAATCACCGCTCCACCCTGGATGGCGATGTTGAACACGTCCGACTGTTTCTCCAACCAACCCAGATGCTGCGGTACGAGCAAATGACCCGTGGACGAGATGGGGAGAAACTCGGTAATGCCCTCGATGACCCCAAGCAGGATCGATGTCAGCCAGTCAGACACGCCGCCTTATGGCCTCATCGCTTGGCCAAGCGCAAGGCAATCCGT
>CAJXAU010000385.1 GCA_913050205.1 uncultured Verrucomicrobiota bacterium | reverse complement strand
CTGGTCGGCCCGACGTCGCTTGGCCTGAGCTTCATCGCACAGGGCATCGACTGGCAGCCCGGCGACAACATCATCGTGCACGGCGACGACTATCCCTCAAACGTCTACCCGTGGTTGGCACTGCAGGAAAAAGGCGTTCAACTCCGGCATCTCAAGCCAAGCGAACCTGGCCGCATCGATCCCGGGGATGTTTTTGATTTGGTCGATCCCCGCACGCGGATGGCGGCGCTGGCCTCGTGCCACTACGTCTCCGGTTACCGCATCGACATCGACACCATCGGGCGCGAACTCCGGGCGCGCGGCGTGCTGGTTTGTGTGGATGGCATTCAGACTGTCGGCGCATTTCCGACTCCGGTGGAGCACGTCGATTTTCTCGCGGCCGACGCCCACAAGTGGATGCTCGGCCCCTGCGCCTCTGGTATCCTTTACGTCAAAAAAGAGACGCAGGATCAACTCAAGCCGGTGGTGCAGGGATGGCACAACCTACGTTGCCCGGATTTCATCGCGCAGGAGACCCTGAACTACAAACCGGATAGCCGCCGATACGAGGCCGGTACGGCGAACCTTCTTGGCATGGTCGGACACCACGCGTCGCTGGCGATGCTCAACGAAGTGGGTGTAGACCGCATTGCCGCCGATCTGTTGGCCAAGCGCGAACGGCTCGTCCCAGCGCTGTTGGCCAAAGGCTACGAAGTGCTGCACCCGGAGGTGAACCAGACCAACGCCAGCGGGATTGTGACTTTCCAAAAACAGGGCGAAGACATGGCTGCGCTGGCCGAGCGGCTTGGCCAAGCGGGCATCAAGGTGTCGCTTCGGGTGATGCGCGACGGGGCCAAACTCATCCGGCTATCCCCGCATTTTTACAACACAAACGCCGAGCTGGATCGCCTGCTCGAGAGTGTGTGATCAGTCCGTCGAACCCGGCACAACCTTGGGCACAAAAAACGGGGCGATGCAGAGGAGAATCAATGCCCCTATCCCACCGTACACCTGTGGTGCAGCCGGGCCGATGTGGTCGATCAACAGGCCGGCGACGTAGTTGGAACAGATGCCCCCGCCCAGGCTCGAGCTGATCATCGTGGCCAATCCTTGCCCTGTTGAGCGCAGCTCGCCTGGAATGAGATAATTCACATACAACGGCATGGCAACCAGAGCCCCCACGACGTAAACGCTGTGAATGAGCATTACCCCGTGCAGGACGGCGGCGTTGTCGCCCCAGAAACCACAGATCACCCACTTCACCCCGCCTGCGGCCAAGCCGGTGAACATCAGCAGCCGCACGCCAATACGCCGTCGTATGTGACCCGCCAGTGCGATTATCACAATCTCCGGCACCAGCATGATTAGCCACAGCCACTTGAGCGTCCCGACAGGGTCGTCTGGTGCAACGGATTTGACGAAGATTCCAAACATGAACATCGGCCCGTCGAGCATGAAGTTCGCGAGGAAAACGTAGATAAAAAAACGGAGGAACCGACTGTCGGCAAACAGCCGCCGCCACGCCCCGGGTGCGGCCCTCTCGCGGATGACCTGCTGGTTCGGGATGAACAACACCGTCACTGTAGTCAGCAGGATGATCGCTGCCGAACAGGGGAACAGCAGCCCCATGTTGGAGTCTCCCGACTCCGGCTTCGTTGCGTCTAGCAGGTACGGGAATCCAAAACAGGTCACCAAAAAACCAAGCGAGCCGAACGCCCTCACCCACTCAAAGTGCGAGTTGTTCGAGCGATACAACAGGCCAAGGCCAAGTGCCATCCCCTGCGGAATCAGGCTGGTGTAAAACACGGCAAAACCGGCCGACACCAGCAGCAGCATCGCATATTTCTCCACGAACCAAAACGCCGTAAAACCAAGCGCCATCCCGGTCGAAAGGATCACGAGCACCCGCTTTCGTGAGCCGGTGCGATCCGCAATGTAGCCCCACACCGGTTGACCAATCAGGCCAACGAGATGAAACACTCCCATTGCCATGCCGACCTGCTGGCCGGTCAACCCCAGGTCTTCCTTCAGGTAAAGGGAGTAGTACGGAAAGAAGATACCAAGCGCGCCAAACAACGTGCCCCAGAATAACGACAGCACAACCATGAGCTTCCACTGTTCACGGGTGATCGGGGTGCTGGACATCGGGTAACCAAGCGCTTGGCCAAGCGCAAAAACGCCGGAAGAATTCCGGCGTTGCCACGGTCATTGCAAGGGGATTCGTCTCGTCACGGTGCGGGGACGATCGTCGGCTGGAAGTTGAGGGTATTCTCCCGGTTGCCCCTGCGGGACAGGATATCCTCGCGCTTCTCCATCTCTCCGAACAGTCGCCGGGCCGACTCCATCATCTTGCGTTCGTCGAGTTTTTCGCCGGTGATCTTGGCCTCCATTTGCATCGAGAGCAGTTGCACCCCCTTACCCATCATGTCGGACTCATCAAACTGGATTGAGTTTAGCAGGTTCAGCCGGGCACGCAGTACGTCCTTGGGCACGCCGGGTGTGCTGCGGTCGCCATCGCTGTTGGTGAAGCTCTCTATGGCATCCCGCTTGATCTCGAGGTTGTACTGGCTGCCGGTCAGGATTTCGCGGAACAACTGGTCGGCCTGCGGATTTTTAC
>CAJXAU010000384.1 GCA_913050205.1 uncultured Verrucomicrobiota bacterium | reverse complement strand
CTGATGGCGCATGAGTTGGCGCACCAATGGTTCGGCGACCTCGTCACCTGCAAGGACTGGAGCCAGCTCTGGCTCAACGAGGGATTCGCCACCTACTACACGCACCTCTTCGCCGGGCACAAGGATGGCATCGACGAGTTCCGCTACGCCCTGTACCGGGACCAAAAGCGCCTCACAAGCCGCTCCAACGACACCGCCCCGATGGTCAACCGCGACTATCAAATCCCGGAGGACATGTTCCGCAAATACGGTTTTCTCTCTTACACCAAGGGCAGTTGGATCCTGCACATGCTCCGCTCGCAGCTTGGGCCGGACCTGTTCCGCAAATGCGTCAAGACCTACCTCGAGCGGCATCGCCACGGCAACGTCGTCACCGAGGATCTACGCTCGATCATCGAGGAACATTCCGGCCGATCGTTCGACCGCTTCTTCGATCAGTACGTCTTCCACGCGCACCATCCGGAATTGAAGATCGCCTACGCTTGGGACGAGAAAGCCAAGCTCGCCAAGATCAGTGTGCAGCAGACGCAAAAGCTCGGCGACACTGTCCTGCTCTTTCACGTGCCGTTGCCGGTGCGGTTCAAGATCGACGGTCAGGCGATCAACCACACCCTGCCGATCACCAAGCTCGCCGAGGACTATTACTTCCCCTTGGCCAAGGCGCCGCAAATCGTCCGCATCGACCCCGACCTCACCCTGCTGGCCAAAGTCACCTTCGCCCCGCCGACCGCGCAGCTTCACGCGCAGTTGGCCGACGCCTCCGACGCGCTGGGCCGCCAACTCGCCGTCGAGCACTTGGCCAAGCGCAAGGACAAAACCACCGTCGAAAAACTGACGCACGTCCTGCGGAACGATTCGTTTTACGGCGTCCGCATCGCCGCCTCAAGGGCACTGCGCGGCATCGCCACCGATGCGGCATACGCAGCGCTGGCCGATTCCACAAAACAACCCAACGCCAAAGTGCGGTCGCAGGTTGTCTCCGACATCGCCAGCCAGCCCAAACCCGGTGCCCTGCCCCACCTCAAGCGCATCTTTGCCAACGAGAAAAATCCGGCTATCCGCGCCCAAGCCATCAATGGCCTTGCCGGGCATGAGGACAAGCAGGCGAACCGACTGATCAACCAAGCGCTTGGCCAAGCGTCCTTCCGCAATCAGGTCGCCGATGCCGCCATCTCCGCGCTGCGTAAACAGGACAAGCCGGGGAATATCGCCAAGATTCGCGCCGCACTGAAGGAAGGCGGAAAAAAATTCACCACCCGGGGCTACGCCAACGCCCTCCGAGCCATTGCGTTTCTGGGCCGCGACCAAAAAAACAAAACTGGGCTTCGTGAGTTTTTTGCCGGCCACATTCACAACCCCAAGCGCCGTGTCGCTTTGGCTGCAATCGATTCGCTGGGCCAACTGGGCGATCCCCGGGCCATCGCCTCGCTCGAAAAATTCACCGCCAACGCCGAGGGCGACCCCTATCGCAGGGCAGCCGAGCAGGCGATCGAAAAAATCCGTGCCAACCGCAAACCGGCCGACGACTACAAAAATCTGCGAAAGGAAGTGGGTGACCTAAAACAATCCAACAACAAGTTGGCCAAGGAGCTTACCGACTTAAAAAAACGCTTCGACGCCACCCTGAAAACCAGCCAACCGGCTAAAAAAAAATAACATCCGCGCTTGGCCAAGCGCTCAGCCGGGAGGCCATTGCAGCGAGCGGCCGCCGAGGATGTGACAGTGCAGGTGCGGTACCGACTCGCCTCCATCGCTGCCGTTATTGATCACCAATCGAAAGCCGCTCTCACCGAGGCCAAGCGACCGGGCCACCTCCGCCGCCTTGAGTAACAGATGGCCAAGCAGGGATTGATCTTCCAGCTTGGCCTCGTTGATGCGCGGAATTGCTTTTCGCGGGATCACCAGCACGTGAGTCGGCGCAGCCGGTGCGATGTCCCGAAACGCCACCACCTGCTCATCCTCGTAAACGATATCCGCCGGGATTTCCTTATCACATATTTTTTCGAAGAGTGTTTTTTCCATCGCGCCTTGGTCAACGTCTAAACGAAAAACAGGCTGATCACCAGCCGAACCGGTCGAAGGATTGACATCGGCGAAGCCGTCTTTAAAATCTGCGCAATATTTCGCCATTTTATCACACAGAGAATGAAGCAATATTATTTCAAGGCTAATGACGGAAACGAGTACGGCCCGGTCACGGCTCAGGAGGTAAAGGAGTGGCAACTACAGGGCCGAATGAACAGCGAGTCACACGTTCGGTACTCAAATTCGAGGGAGTGGAAGCCGCTTGGCAGTTATCCCGAGTTGGCCTCTGCCTCCGCGCCTGAACCTCCGCCAGTTGAATCTTCCGAACCTATCCCCACACCAACGCATCAAGTGCCCCCGCAGCAGTCTGCTCCGACTTCCTCAACATCCGGTCACTCAACATCTCAAACTCAACAGGCCGGTCATGAACCTCACCGGGGTGGCTTAATATTGGGATTCGGTATCACCAGTTTGGTAATCCCTATTTTATGTTGTTACATCCCTCTCGGAATCTTTTTTGGTGTACCCGCTTGGATTATGGGAAGCGCGGATATGCGAAAGATAAACGCTGGCGAAATGGA
>CAJXAU010000383.1 GCA_913050205.1 uncultured Verrucomicrobiota bacterium | reverse complement strand
GACCGTGCGTTTGATGTCCGGATGCATTCGCTTGCGGATGGTCGATTGCGGTTTAGTTGGCCTGCGTGGGAGCGATTCCGGTTTTATGTGCAATCCGCCCAGTCTGCCGTTGGGCCTTGGGAGGTGCAGGCAATTGTTGAACCGGGGCGATACGAGAGCGAGTGGGTTGCCGAGCCAAAACTGGACGGGGACCGATTCTACCGCATAAAGGCGGAACAAATGCCATGAGTCGTGAATTGATTTCATCCGGGGCAAAGTGGGAATCTGAAGTCGGCTACAGTCGTGCTGTTCGTACGGGCGATCAGGTATACGTGTCCGGTACCACATCGGTGGATCACCGGGGCAGGGTGGTGGCGCCCGAAGATGCAGCGGCGCAAACGCGGCGCATTTTCGAGATCATTTCCAACGCACTATCGGAGACGGGTGCCAGTCTCGAGGATGTCGTGCGCACCCGGATGTTCGTCACCGACATCGCCTCCGACGCCGTTGCAGTCGGCAAAGTCCACGGCGAATTATTGAAGGAAATTCGACCAGCCGCGACGATGGTGGAGGTCGCTCGGTTGATCGATCCCAAGCTTCGAGTTGAGATAGAGGTGGATGCCGTTGCCGGATGTGGTGGATGCGATGCAGTGATCTTGGCGGGAGGCGAAAGCCGACGGATGGGCCGAGCCAAGCACTCCCTGCGGTTGGGCGGACGAACGTTGCTCTCGCACACCAAGTCGGCCCTGCAATCGCTTGGGTGGCAGCCTCGCGTTGTCTCCAATGATTTGCAACCGGGCTTGGGCCCACTTGGTGGGATCATGACTGCATTGCAGCAAACGAATCATTCCCGAGTGATGTTTGTTGGTTGTGATATGCCGTTTTTATCCGGTGACTTGTTAAGCGATATTTTCGGGGCCGCAACTTCAGGAGCGGGAGCGCTGTTCACCCAACATTCAAAGGGATTGGGGTTTCCGTTTTTGTTGCGTCGAGAAAACCTGGCGATCGTGGAAAAGCAAATTTCAAAGGGTGAACTTTCGTTGCAACGCTTGGCCAAGCGCTTGGCCGCACGGGCCTGGGTGCCGTCAATAGAGGTTCAGTCATCCTTGTACAACATCAACACTCCGGAGGATTTTGCCGAGGCCAAGCGAAGGTGGAGGGAGGCAGGCCGATGAATGGGATGCGGGGCATGCTGCTTTGTGGCCTGATATTTGCCTCCCTTGGCCAGGCGCTTGGCCAAGCCGAACGCCACGAGTTTTCCCGTCCATTGATGGGAATGACTTTCCGCATTGTGGTTTATGCCGAGTCCAAGTCGTTGGCCAAGCGGGCGAGTGATGCCGCGTTCGTTCGTGTGGCGGTGCTCAATAAAATCATGAGCGACTACGACCCAGAGAGCGAGTTAAGCCAACTCTCCGACTTGGCTGGTAACGGCCAAGCGGCGAGGATCAGCGATGAGTTGCTTCATGTGCTGAATGCCGGGCAGGCGTTGGCGGCAAGCACGGGAGGGGCATTCGACGTCACAGCCGGGGCGGCAACCCAGTTGTGGCGCAGAGCGCGCCGGCTCAGGCGGATGCCGCCGGATTACGTGCTGGAGAATGCAAAAAAAGCATCCGGATTTCGCTCGCTCATATTAGATAAGAACGCCAAGACTGCTGAGTTAACGAAAAAGGGAATACGGCTGGACTTGGGCGGCATTGCCAAGGGATACGCGTTGGATGAAGCGCTGGGTGTACTCAAAAAACACGGCCTAAAGCAGGCTCTCGTCTCTGCCGGAGGTGACATCACGGCAGGCGACGCGCCCCCAGGAAAGCGCGGCTGGAAGATCGCGTTGCTCGGGCTGAATGAAGGCGCCTCGGCGGAATTTATTTGGATTAGCAACAATGCCGTGGCCACTTCGGGCGACCTTTTTCAGGTGCTTGAACTGAATGGTAAAAGATACTCGCATATCATCGACCCACGAACCGCCCGGGCGATTACCGAACAGCGATTGGTTCACGTACTCGCCCCGTCGGCGATGCAGGCAGACAGTCTGGCCACGGCCATCAGCGTGATTGGGCCTAGGGACGGATTGCGACTGGTTGCCGGTGGCAAGAAACTCGGTGCGCGAGTGGCATATCGCGATGCGGCTGGCAAAGTAAAAGAAGTCGCCAATCCCGTGTTTCAAGCGTGGCCAAGGGTCCGTCCGGGGGATCGCAAATGAGTTAAAAAAACGGAGTGGGGAAATCCCCACTCCGTAAAAACACGCAGTTTCGCGTTAAGTAAAAAACCCTCCTCTTGGCCGAACGACTGACCTGTTCAGGCGTTGTTACCAGTGATCTGGAGGTATTCGCGATCCTTGATGATGCCGGGTGCCGGGACGGGGTACATGCCGTCGGGGTTGGGCTTCAGCGGGGCATCAGATTCCATGGTCAAGTTTTCCGCATCTGGGCATAGGTCGTGATCGTGGTTGAGCACCTTGTCGTAGGTGACTTCCTGACCGGTGTGCGAAGCGAAGCGTCCCATGGCGGTAACCACACTGGCTTGAACGCCGCGTTCGCACTCGTTGAACGGCTTGTTGTCGCGGATCGCGGTCATAAGGTCGTTCCATTCATCCTGATACGGATTGCTTTCGCGGCCGGGATAGGCCCATGCAACC
>CAJXAU010000382.1 GCA_913050205.1 uncultured Verrucomicrobiota bacterium | reverse complement strand
ATTCGTGCGCTGGATTTTCTCGAGACACTGCCGGAAGTTGACCACTCGCGGCTGGCCTGCACCGGTGGTTCCGGTGGTGGCACACAGACATTTATGTTGGGATTGGTTGATGACCGGCTTGCGGCGCAGGCTCCGTGCGTGATGGTGTCTCACTCCATGCAGGGCGGTTGTCTCTGCGAGAATGCACCGGGGCTGCGTGTCCAGTTTTCCAACATGGAAATCTCCGCCGCCGTGGCGCCGCGACCGCAGATGCTCGTCGCCGCGACCGGCGACTGGACCAAGACCACGATGGAACTCGAGGGGCCGGGCATTCGCTCCGCCTACCGGGCGCTCGGGGCGACACAACACGTCGATTACGTGCTGCACGACTACGCACACAACTACAACAAAGCTACGCGTGAATCGGTCTACGAGTTTTTCAACCAGTGGCTGCTGACCGATGCGGTGAACCCGGCGGCGAAGGAGATTTCGTATACCAAGGAGCCGGACGAAAAGCTGTTGTTCCTCGCCGGGGGAAAAGTGCCGGAGTCCGCGGTGAGTCGCGATGGGTTGATAAAGTATTTGAAGCGTCAAACACACAAGGCGCTGATCGCCGGCAAACCGAACAATGAAAAGTCGCTCAGGAAATACCAAAAACGGATGCGCTTGGCTTGGGAGCGGACGCTGCAGATTCCCATCGAGCCATCGAAATTGCTGACCGAAAAACTTGGCCAAGCGGCCGTGGGTGACCTCGCGGTCACGCGCCTTGCGCTTGGCCTGGACGGACTCGGCAACCGGATTCCGGTGGTGCAGTTCGTCCCGGATGGTGGTGCGAAAAACTGGGCGATCGTTGTGCACCCCAAGGGCAGCGGCGCACTGCTCGGGCCGGGAGGGGCACCGGTCGGCTTGGCCAAGGCGCTGCTGGAGCAGGGCGTGGGCGTGCTGGCGCCGGACTTGTATCAGACCGGCACTCTGGCCAATGCGGACGTTGCGGCCAAGCGCAACCTCACTCGAAATTATTTTACTGTGTACAATCGCACCGACTTGCAGGAACGGGTGCTCGACCTCCTCGCCGTGACGCGGCACGCCCGTCAGTTGGGCGACAAGGTGATCCTCGCCGGGGTCGGTCGCGCCGGGTTGTGGGTGCAGTCGGCCTCGCCGCTGGTGGACGCCACAATCGCGGACTGCGGGCAGTTCACGATGGGCGACGAGTCGATGGTGGCACCGGATTTGTTTTACCCCGGCTTTTATCGCTTGGGTGGCTTCGAGGGGATCGGGCTGACGGGAGGTGCCACTCCGAAATTTTTGCACAACACCGGTTCGCAATTTTCCACCACCCACATGAGTGATGTGTATCAGGCAGTCGGCGCGGGAGATCGACTACGCGTGACGGAGGCGGCTGCGAGTGACGCCGATCTGGCCAAGTGGGCGGCCCAGCTCTGATCGATGGCTTCCACGCTCAAGGCTCTCCGCGCGCTTTCCGCTCCGCCCCGGGTGCGGTTGGTCGCGTTGTTGAGCGAGAGCGAACTGACGGTGCGGGAGTTGACCGACATCACCGGCATGCGTCAGTCCGGCATCTCGATGCACCTTGGCCAACTGCAGGGCGCAGGGTTGGTCGAGTCGAGTCGCGACGGCAAGAACGCCTACTATCGCGTGGCTCGCGGCAACGAAAACGGCAGGCTGATTGAGTTGGCCACCGCGAGCGCGCCGGAGATTCCCGAGCACGAGGCGGATCGCCAAAACCTGAAGCGGATTCTTGAGCGCAGGGAAAATCAGGATCTCATTTATTTTAACCGCGTGGCCGGTCGGTTCGACAGTGTCTACGGCCCGGGCCGTTCGTGGCAGGCGTTCGGCCAGTTGCTCCTGCGGTTGGTGCCGGAGATCATCGTGGCCGACCTTGGTTCCGGCGAGGGATTGCTGAGCGAGCTACTCGCCCGTAGATGCAAACAGGTCATCGCGGTCGATAATTCGGAACAGATCGTCAAGTTTGGGCAGTCCAAGGCCAAGAAAAACGGGCTGGCCAACCTCGAGTTTCGGCAGGGCGACCTGCAGAGTCCACCGATCGACGACGCCTCGGTGGATCTGGCGATCCTCAGTCAGGCGCTGCATCATGCGGAGGATCCTGAGGCTGCGATCAAGGGCGCGTTTCGCATTCTCAACCCGGGTGGGCAGGTGATGATTCTCGACCTCGTGAAACACAAGTTCGACAAGGCCAGTGAATTGTTCGGTGACCGCTGGCCCGGCTTTGCTGAGGGGGAGCTGCATCAGTGGCTCGAGTCGGCCGGGTTCGAGCAGATCGAGGTGAGCATCGTGGCACGTGAGGAGGAGGAGCCGCATTTTGAGACTCTACTCGCCAGCGCGTTGCGCCCGGCATAGGCGAGTCGCTTTGCCGGCCAATTGATGCTTCAATCGCCGCGTGAGCAACGTCGCGTCGCACGACATTTTTTCCATCCAAACCAAGGCCACCGGCCCTGCCGGCAAGCTGCCGCTTTCCGCTGAAGAGATGCGCAGCAAACCCAGCGGAGATATTTTCGGAATGACCCAGAGTGCCGGCATGGGCTGGAAGGCTTCCGAGCTGGGCCGAGACCATTACCTCGTGCTGAGCACGCAGGGCGGGTTGCGCGCTCCGGATGGACAGCCG
>CAJXAU010000381.1 GCA_913050205.1 uncultured Verrucomicrobiota bacterium | reverse complement strand
AGGCCGACTGGAAATCGCTCTTTCAATGGAAGGAAAAAATCTGGCGCTTCGAGGACCCTAACGACGACGGGCACTTCGATAAAAAATCGCTCTTCTTCGAGGGACTCAACACCGAGGTGACCGGTCTCGCCGGAGGCATCCTGTTCCGCGACAACGCTGCCTACGTCACCTGCATCCCGGACATGCTCAAGATTACCGACACCGATGGCGACGGCAAGGGCGACAAGACCGAGGTGCTCGCCACCGGGTTTGGCGTCCACATCGGCTACGGCGGGCACGACATGCACGGGCCGACCATGGGCTACGACGGACGCATCTACTGGACGATTGGCGACAAGGGCTTCAGCGTGCGCAGCCGCGAGGGGGCGGTCTTCCACTACCCGTACCACGGCGGCATGTTCCGCTGTGAGCCGGACGGCTCCAACTTCGAGGTATTCGCCCACGGCCTGCGCAACCCGCAGGAGCTGGCGTTCGACGAGTACGGCAACTGGTTCATCGTCGACAACGACGGCGATTTCGGCGACCGCGAACGGTTCCACTACCTGCTCGAGGGCACCGACACCGGCTGGCGCGCCACGTGGCAGTACCGCAGCAACCGCAAGTTCGCCGAGCACGGCGGTTACAACCCGTGGATGGCCGACGGCCTGTGGAAGCCGCACTTCGACGGGCAACCGGCCTACATCACCCCTGCCATCTCCAACTACTCCGACGGCCCGTGCGGGTTTGCCTACAACCCCGGCACCGCGCTCAACGAAAAATATCAGCGCCACTTTTTCGTGACCGAGTTCCCCGGCAAAAACGTCCGCGCATTCCGCACCGAACCGGACGGCGCCGGCTTCAAGATGGTGGGCGAACACGTGGCGCACCACGGCACGATGACCACCGGAATCAACTTCGGCGCAGACGGCGCGCTGTATCTGGCGGACTGGGGCAACAACGGCTGGGCACCGCATGAGAAGGGCCGTATCATGAAACTCGATGCCCCCGGCGCGGCCGATCATCCGCTGCGCAAACAGACCCGCAAACTACTCGGCGAAGGCTTTGCCAAGCGCGCCGTGCCGGAACTGGTCGAGCTACTCGCCCATGCTGACCAACGTGTCCGCCTCGAAGCCCAGTTCGAGTTGGCCAAGCGCAACGAAGCCGATGCACTGCTGGCGGCGGCAAAAAAGAACGACTCACAACTCGCCCGCGTCCACGCGATCTGGGGGCTGGGCCAGTTGGGCCGAAAATCCCAAGCAGCTGTCCTGCCGCTCAAGCCGCTGCTGCGCGACAGCGACCCGGAAATAAAGGCACAAGTTTTGCGCGTCGCTGCCGACGCCTATCACGAGGGCTTTGCCGATGAAGCGCAAAATCTTCTCTACTCACCGAACCCTCGCGTGCAGTTATTCGCCGGGATGGCCCTTGGCAAGATCGGCTCGAAAAAACACGTGCCGGCCGTCATCCACTTCCTCGCAACCAACGACAACAAAGACGTTTTCCTCCGACACGCCGGCGTCCTCGCCCTTGCTCGGGCCGGCGAGGAGTCGCCCCGCAGCGTGCTGCAACTGGCGCGGCACGGCTCCGAGTCGGTGCGCCTGGCTGCCGTCGTGGCCCTCCGGCGAATTGGCAATTCCGGCGTGGCGATGTTCCTCAACGACACCAGTGAAAAAGTGGTCAACGAAGCCGCGCACGCGATTCACGACGAGTTTTCCATCCCCGCCGCACTGCCCAGTCTCGCTGGACTGCTCGACGTCGGCCTCGTCTCCAGCGAGCCGGTGCTGCGCCGAGCCATCAACGCCAACCTCCGGCTTGGTCGCCCGCAAAATGCCCTGCGCTTGGCCAAGTTTGCCGCGCGTGAAACCGCGCCCGAGGCGATGCGCGTCGAGGCACTTCGATCTCTGTCCACTTGGCCAAGCCCGTTCAAGCTCGATCGCGTCGAGGGCCGTTTTCGCGACCTTGGTACGCGACCGACCGAACAGGCACACGACGTACTCGACCAACACATCGGCGCCCTGCTTTCGACGAAATCTGATGCCGTCCGCGGCGCCACCGCCGAGGTAATCAGCAAACTCAATTACGGCAACGCCGCCGAGCGGCTCACCCGGCTGGCAAACGACAGTTCGCTGGCGGCAGCGATTCGCGCATCCGCCGTCGAGGCACTGCACTCGATCGACGCCGAAGGTGCCGACGCAGCCGTGGCGTCGGCTCTAAAGGCCAAGTCGCCCGAGCTGCGGGCCACCGCAGTCCGCCTCTTGGCCAAGCGCAATCCCAGCGCAGGCGAACTGTTGGCCTCCCTTCAGGCTGGCCTGAAAAGTGATCACTTGCGCGAGCAACAAAATGCGCTGGGCGTGCTGGGCAGCCTGAAATCGCCGGATGCCATCGCGCTGCTGGAGGCACAAACCAAGCGCTTGGCCAAGGGCACGGCGCCAGCCACACTGCACCTCGACATCCTCGAGGCGGCCAAGGCCAACGGCGACGGTTCGCTCGCCAAGTTCGCCGCTGACTACGAAGCCACCCGGGCAAAACTCGCCCCGGCCGATAGCTATCCCGAGACATTTGAGGGCGGCGACGCGGCGGTCGGGGAATCAATCTTCCGCACCAGTTTTACCGCTCAGTGCATCCGCTGCCACAAGGTCGGCCAGGTCGGCGGCGATG
>CAJXAU010000380.1 GCA_913050205.1 uncultured Verrucomicrobiota bacterium | reverse complement strand
CTTTGAGCAGGCGCTGAACTACCACTTTTATTCATGGGAATTTTGCTGGGAAGCAACACGGGCGCTTGATGCGGTTGGCGGGTTGTCGGTTGACAGGCGTGGCCGGATAGACCAACGACTTGGCCAAGCGGCACGATTTTTCCGTGATGTACAGGTGCCATCCGCTCCGTGGGATTACGGCGACTCAGACGATGCCTATGTTTGCCCGTGGTTTGTTGATGAATCCAAGGCCGCCTGCGAGTGGTGGCAGTGGATCGCCGGGGATGAATCGCAGGCTGCATTTTATCACTTCATGCGGGGGCAGTTCGCCGAGTCGTTGGACTTGCCTGAGCCGAAGTCGGAGCAGGGCGGATGGCGCGTTTTCCCGGACACCGGTTTTGCCGTGAACTCGCTTGGCCACTGGAAGGCACGGGTGGATTTTTCGCAGCTCGGCTCTGGCTCAATGGCGGCACACGGTCACCTTGACGCCCAACATCTCTCCCTCTGGTTGAAGGGGCGGGCGATGGTTATCGATCCCGGCACTGGCGATTATCACGGAAACCCGAGCCTGCGAAACCGGCTGGCCTCGCGAGAGGTGCACAATGGGCCTTGCACGGAGGAAGTCAGCCTGGCCCGGCGTGAGGGCCCGTTTCTCTGGGGGGGGATTCATCCACGACCGTTGTGGAGTTTTGACGGAGAGATTCTCGAGGTGGAGCTGCGGGTGGGTGGCCGTACTTTATCCCGAACGGTGAAGCCTTTGCCGGGAGATCGCGAAGGTTGGTTGGTTCGGGACGCTTTTGAGCCGCAACTTGGCCAAGCGGGCGCGTTTACTGTTCGTTGGCAGTTTGCGCCCGGATGCAAGGTGGACCGGGCCGATGAACGGCTTTTTCGGGTGGTTGCCGGTACGGCAGAGATGACGGTTGAGCTTGGCCAAGGCTGGACGTCGGCTGAACTTTGGCAGCCGGATGGCACTGAAACGGTGGAGGCGCTCGACGGAATCGTCTCGCCGCGGTTCATGAAAACTTCCCATGCCCCCTATCTCGAATTGACGGCTGCCCCGGGTGGAGCGGGGAACTTCACGACAACATTTCTCGCTGGGTAACCATTGGCCAAGCGCTTGGCCAAGCGGAAGTTGTTCACAAAACCAAGGTGTCCCTTGCTGTCGGCCAAGCGTTGCAGGTAAGTTGAGCCCGTGCCGAAACCTGAGTTTGTTCATCTCCATTGCCACACCGAGTATTCACTGCTCGATGGAGCCTGCCGTGTGGACCGGTTGATGAACAAGGCCAGTGAGTTGGATTTCAAGTCCATAGCCATCACTGACCACGGGGTGATGTTTGGCGCGATCAATTTTTACCGGGCAGCACGGGCCAAGGACATCAAGCCGATTGTCGGCTGTGAGGTGTATGTGGCACCGGGGCACCGGACGGAGCGAAAGTCCGGCGCACGCGGCAAGGACGCCTACTACCACCTTGTTCTCCTCGCGAAAAACGAGGTCGGCTACCAGAACCTGGTGCGTCTTGTGACCCTCGCCCAGACGGAGGGTTATTACTACAAGCCCCGGATTGATAAGGAGATTCTTGAGGCATACAAGGAGGGGTTGATTTGCCTGAGTGGTTGTCTCGCAAGCGAGATTCCGCGCCTGATCATGGCTGAGGAATTCGACAAGGCAAAGGATCAGATCGATTGGTTCAAGCAGACATTTGGCCCTGAGAATTATTATCTCGAGCTGCACAATCACGGCATCCCGGAGCAGATGCAGGTGAACCGGCAACTCATCCCCTGGGCCAAGGATTTTGGACTCAATCTTGTCGCCACGAATGACGTGCATTACGTGGAGAAGGGGCATTCGCATGCGCATGATTCATTGATTTGCATAGGCACCCAGGCGCTGTTGAACGACACGAACCGGATGCGCTACGTGCAGGAACAGTTTTACCTGCGCTCAGCCGAGGAGATGGCGGCGTTGTTTTCGGAAGTGCCGGACGCGATCAGCAATACCATGGCGATCGCAGAAAAGTGCGAGCTTGAGATTGAGTTCGGAAAACTGAATTACCCGGTTTTCGATCCGCCAACCGGCTATACGAGGGAAGGGTATTTACGCAAGTTCCTCGCGGAAGGGTTGAAGCTGAGGTACGGCATTCAGGCGACGGTCGAGGGCGGTGCGGCGTTTGTGGTGGAGTCGCTGGCGGACCCGGGTTTGCTGCCCAACTTGAAACTTCCCGATGATGCCGACTCGGCAGCAGGGCAGGGGTTGGCCGATGAACCGGTTGCGGATGCGGTAAAGGAGATCATCGACAGGCTGGAGTACGAACTGGGGATCATGAACCAGATGGGGTACATCAGTTACTTTCTCATCGTGGGTGACTTTGTCCGGTACGGGCGAGAGCAGGGGATCGCCTGTGTGGCTCGTGGCTCTGCGGCAGGATCGCTGGTGGCGTATCTTTTGGAAATTTCCAACGTTGACCCGCTCCAGTACGGACTGATCTTCGAGCGGTTCCTGAATCCGGAGCGTGTGAGCCCGCCTGACATCGATATCGATTTTGCGGACGACCGGCGCGAGGACGTGATCGAATACGTCCGCGAAAAGTACGGAGAAGACTCGGTCGCACAGATTATCACGTTTGGCACCATGGGAGCCAAGTCGGTGATTCGGGACGTGGGCCG
>CAJXAU010000379.1 GCA_913050205.1 uncultured Verrucomicrobiota bacterium | reverse complement strand
ATCCGTTTTCATTATGAAATCCTGCTCTGCTCTGTGTCCTTTATTCAGCTTTGCGCTTGGCCAAGCGGTTTTTTCGGGGACAGGAATGTCCCCGCTCCTTTGGCCAAGCGATTTTTATGACGGCTGTCCCAGCCGTCCCTACCTGCTAAAAACTGAAGATGCGCTTACGCGATGAGAGGGGCGATGGGGTGGGCGGGGACGACTCCGGTCAGGCGTTGGTCGAGTCCGCCGTAGTGGTAGGTCAGTTTTTCGTGATCGAGGCCCATGAGGTGGAGGATGGTGGCGTGTAGGTCGCGGATGTGGTGTCGGTTGACGACAGCTTCGTGGCCGAGTTCGTCGGTTTCGCCGTAGTCGGTTCCTGCGTTGACGCCGCCCCCGGCCATCCAATAGGTGAAGCCTTTGGGATTATGGTCGCGTCCTCCGTTGCCGCCCTGATAGACCGGTTGCCGTCCGAATTCGCCTCCCCAGATGACGAGAGTTTCCTCGAGTAAACCGCGCTGCTCGAGGTCGGCCAATAACCCGGCGATGGGCCGGTCGATCTCGGGGCAGTGGATTTTCAAATTCTCGTCGACGCCGTTGTGGGCGTCCCAGTTTTGTTGCTGGTGACCGCCGCCGGAGTAGAGTTGCACGAAGCGCACGCCGCGCTCGACGAGCCGCCGGGCGACGAGGCATTGGCGCCCAAAGTGGGCCGGGGAGATGGCGATGGAGTGATCCGGTTTTTTGTCGTAGAGGCCGTACATCTCTCTGGTTTTTTCGGATTCACTTGAGATGTCGAGTGCCTCGGGGGCGGTGGACTGAAGTTGGTAGGCGAGGTCGTAGCTGGCGATGCGCGCGGCGAGTTCGCTGTAGCCTTTGCGGCTGCGGATGTGCAGGCCGTTCAGGGCGTTGATGGCATCGATGCGTTCGCCCTGCATCTCGCGGGTGCGCACGGAGCGCGAGGCGAGGTTGAGGATGGGATTGCCGGAGGAACGCAGGACGGTGCCCTGATAGGCGGCCGGCATGTAGCCGCTGGTCCAGTTGGCCGCGCCGGGGATCGGGCCGCCGCGCGGATCGAGCATTACAACGAACGACGGCAGGTTTTTGTTGGCGGAGCCAAGGCCGTGGGCGATCCATGCGCCCAGCGCAGGGTGCCCCTGCAGGACGCGGCCGGAGTTCATCTGGATGTTGGCCGAGCCGTGGGCGAACGAGTCCATGTAGAGCGACTTGATCACCGCCATCTTGTCCATGTGTTGCGACAGGTGGGGGAAGGCGTCGGAGCACCAGAGGCCGGACTGGCCGCGCCGCTTGAATTCCCGCACGGGGCCGAGGATTTTTTCCTTCCGGATCGCCCGGCGTCGCATCTCGATGTCGATGGTTTTGCCGTGGTTTTTGACGAGTTCCGGCTTGTAGTCGAACAAATCCATCTGGCTTGGCCCGCCGTACATGTACAGGTAGATGCAGGCCTTGGCCTTGGTGGGAAAGTGCGTCTTGCGCGGGGTGAGCGGGTTGGTGTAGTCGGCCAGCGCGGAGGCGGGGGCGGCGAAAACCTTGTCACCCGGGAAGATCCCGGAGAGTGACACGCCGGCCATGGCCGTACCGAAACGCTGCACGAACTCGCGGCGACTAAAGCGCTGTATCAGGTTTGGATCCATCGTCAAAAATCGGTTGGCAAAAGCTAGGCCAATCGCTGATCCCCGTCAATGGGGCCAAGCCGTGCGGTCTGCGGGTTAATCGACATAGACAAATTCGCTGATGTTGAACATGACGGAGCAGAGATCCTGCAGGGCACGGCGCTTGGCCAAGCCGGGCTGCGCCTGTGCAATCGGCTTGCCGGTTGTGGACTTGGCAGGATTGATCTCGTCGATGAGCAGCGTGCGCTTGGCCAAGTGCAGTTTCAATTCGTCGGTGCGCACGGCACCGCCCCAGGCGCGGACGCCGATGTGGCCGGTGCCCTCGATTGGTTTCTCGTCGGTGGCAGCGAGGAATGGCGCCTCGGCTCCGTCCAGCCACATGCGCAGTGTACCCCCGGTCAACTCAACCCGGACATCGCGCCAACCGAATGAGTTGCGCAACTCGCGCTTGGCCAAGGTCCGGGTTTCCCCGTCGTGTCGCCGGAGTTGAAGCTCATGGTTCGTGGCGTCGAAATGAACCTCGTAGCCCCTGTCCTCCGCTCCCTTGTTCGTGGCGCGCAGGAGGATGCCGGCGTGCTCGACGCTTTGGCCGAACTGCATCCGGCCGCTCACGGTGAAGTCGGCCTGAGCGACGGAGGTCATCAACACGAACGGCCCACGACCGGGCACCACGTTTTTGATGCCCTCGTAGCCACCGCCCCATTTCCCGGAGTGGGCGCGCCAACCGGGGGCGGGCGGGATTAGGAATTTTTCCTGCGGCAGGCGATTGAGGAAGCCACCCTCAATTGAGGCGGGGACGTCCGGTGCAAAAATCAGTTGATGCCGAACGGCCTCGTGCTTGGCAGTCTGCTTCTTGAGGTAGTCGCGGCCGAAATCGATTTCCTCCGGCTGGGCGTCGCGTGCGAGGGTGCGTTGAAAAAGGGCGTTGATGAGCGCGGTGTCGTCCTGTGCCACTTGGCCGGCCTGTAGCTCGATCGCGAGTTGGCCAGCCTGCCGTGAGACGAAATCGCTGTTGAGCAGGGTCAGCGCCTGCGGAGCGACGG
>CAJXAU010000378.1 GCA_913050205.1 uncultured Verrucomicrobiota bacterium | reverse complement strand
CTGGGAATGGCCGCTGCCGGGTTGGCGCAGGTTCTCGGTTGGGTTGGGCCGAAGTATTTTCCCGGGTACTGGCTTGGAGTGGCTGCGATATCCGCACTTTCTGCATTGCTTTTGATTCGGCGTCAGGCATTGAAGAGCGACGAGGCATTTTGGTCCCCTCCAACACGGCGTGTGGCACAGGCAATGTTGCCGATGCTGGCCGCCGGTTTGGGGATGGGGGTATTCGAAATTCTGAAAGATACAGGGGTGCGAGACAGTGTACGGTTGACGGCGCTTTGGTTGATCCTCTACGGCGGTGCGATTCATGCGGCCGGCTTTTTCATGGAGAGAGGGATCAAGTTGTTGGGCTGGTTGTACGTGGTTATTGGGCTGATTTTATTTTGTTTTTCAACGATACAGACCTTGCCATCAATTAATGAGCAGGCCGCCCACTGGTTGATGGGACTTGGGTTTGGGGCGACCAATTTGGCTTACGGGATTTATTTAAAACTGACCCAGAAACCGTTGGATTCCGAGTGAACGCGGATTCATTTCAGCAACTGGACAAGGTCATCCACGAGAAAAACCGGATGGCGATCATGTCTCTTTTGGCCGCGTCGCAGGAGTTATCCTTCACAGACATCAGGGAGTCTTTGAGCATGACAGATGGCAACCTGATCACCCACATTCGGACCCTTCAAAAAGCGGGATATGTTGCGGTGTCAAAGTCATTTAAGGACAGGCGCCCCCTGACGACTTGCCGACTTACCACGGAAGGAATCGATGCCTTTAGCGGATACGTTGATTTGCTGGAGGGCATCGTAAAACAGGCGCGCGCGGCGAAATAATTTTTTGAGAAAAACAGTATGAAAGAAATGAATACAAATGCTTTGCAATACAAAGTTGGGATAACCGTCCTTCGGGCGGAGCACATGGGCATGTGTTTCGGGGTGCGAGACGCCATCACGTTGGCCAAGCGGGTAGGGCAGTCCCGCCCGCTCACGTTGTTAGGCGAACTGGTGCATAACTCCACGGTGCTGGAAGATCTCCGTGACCATGGCATAAAGATCGAATCGCAACCGTCAGAGGTGGAAACGGAGACGGTGATGATTACAGCGCACGGGGCTTCGGATCAGGCGAAACGTCGTGTACGCGAGAGTGGGCTTGAACTTAGAGACGCAACTTGTCCGTTGGTTCACCATGCCCACAAGCAAATCCGGATACTGGTTGAGGATGGATTTCACCCAGTTGTGATCGGTCGTCGTGGTCATGTGGAGGTGCGGGGTTTGACAGAGGATTTGGTGGATTGTGATGTGGTTTTGGACGAGGCTGACATTGATGCCCTGTTGTCACGAGAACGATTTGGTGTTGTGGCTCAGACGACTCAACCGATCGCCCGGGTTCGCGAATTGTTGGAGTACATGAAGGTGCGATTTCCGACGGCGGAAGTTCGATTCGTGGACACCGTTTGTCAACCAACCAAGCAGAGACAAAGTGCGGCGGAGGCGTTGGCCAGACGGTCTGATGTCGTGCTTGTAGTTGGAGGTGCGAACAGCAACAACACCCATGAGCTTGCCCGAACCTGCCGGGGGTTTTGCGAACACGTTCATCATGTGCAGGGGCCGGACGATGTGCGAGCGGAGTGGTTGCCTGAGTCTGGAACGCTTGGCCTCACTGCCGGTACGTCTACGCCGGATACTCTCATCGATGCCGTGGAGGCGCGGGTGCATGACTTGAGCAAATGCTCAGATGGTCGAGTGTCACGACCTCAAGCGGTGCTGGCCTGAAATGACTTCAAAATCAACCGGCCACTTGGCAGGGTTCGGCCATGGTTTCAGTGATGCACTTGGCCAAGCGCTTGGCCGTTTTTGGTGTGGCGTGTGTGGCGCTTGGTTGGATTGGGGAAAAACCGGCGGCGGCTGATCGCTCGCTGCCGAAGGTGGCCGGGGAGACGCCGCGCAATATCATTTTCATCCTGGCGGACGACCATCGTTATGACGCGATGGGGTTTGCCGGTCATCCGTTTTTGGAAACCCCAAATCTGGATCGCATGGCCAAGGGGGGCGCCTGGTTTCCGAACGCTTTTGTGACCACCTCCCTTTGTTCGCCCAGCCGCGCGAGCATCGTCACCGGGCAGTACGCGCACAATCACAACGTGGTCGATAATTACAACCCACTGCCGAAGGGATTGATTTTCTTCCCCGAATACATGCAGCAGGCGGGTTACGATACGGCGTTCGTCGGCAAGTGGCACATGGGCGGCAACATCGACCACGCGCAGCCGGGCTACAACCATTGGGTCAGTTTCAAGGGGCAGGGCACGTATTGGGCGGACGGTCGGGGGACGAGTCGCAAGGTGCCACAAAATAGTTACGACGGTTTCAATGTTAATGGCAAACGGGTTCCGCAGAAGGGTTATATTACGGACGAGTTAACCGACTACGCGCTTGATTGGCTGCGAACTCGCGAGGGGGATCGCCCGTTTTTCCTGACGCTTTCGCATAAGGCGGTGCATGCGGACTTTGTGCCGGCGGATCGGCACAAGGGGCGTTACAAGGACAGGAAACTGCCGCTGCCGAAGACCTTCGCCAAGTCCGGCAAATACTTTCGCAATAAACCGCGCTGGCTCCGGGATCAGCGGAACAGTCGGCACGGTGTGGACTTCGCCTACAAC
>CAJXAU010000377.1 GCA_913050205.1 uncultured Verrucomicrobiota bacterium | reverse complement strand
ACGTTGACCAGCAGCGCGTCGTTGATGATCACCGGCGAGCTGGCGTAGCCCCAGGTCGGGCGCTTGGCATTGACCGCCTTGGCCACATCCTTCTGCCACTTCACTTTTCCATCGGCCGCCTCAAAACAAATCAGCAGACCGTCCTTGCTCAGCGTGTAGACGCGGGCGCCATCGATCGTCGGCGTGGCACTGGTGCCTCCGTCATAATACTTCGGATCGAGCTTGGACTCGTAGCTGTGCGACCAAAGCTCCTTGCCCGAGGCGGCGTCGAAACAAAAAACAGTATCCTTCTCCGTGCCTCTGCCGCGACCGGAGTTGCCCATGGTGTAGGCACGTCCATCGGCCACGGTGATGGAGGAAAACCCTGTGCCGACCTTGGCCTTCCATAACCGCTTTGGCCCATCGTCAGACCACTTGGCCAACCAGCCGGTCTCGTCGGAGATTCCGTTGCCGTTCGGTCCACGCCAGCGGTGCCAGTCACCAGCCGTCGCAATGTCCGCCAAAAACGTCAGGCCAAGCGCGAGCGAACCAATGGAAAAGAAGCGAGAATTCATAAAAGTCATGGCGAAGATGGGTAAACAAGCCCTGCCATCCAGTCAAACCTCAAAGCAACAGATGTCGTCCCTCGATCAAACCAAACTGGTGGCGTGATCTCCGACAACGCCGATAGCCAACTCTCCCATCCGGTGCATCGATTTCCGCCTTTAAAACACATTCACGTAAATTCAGAGGGGCCAATTGGGAATAAATTGAAAACCCTTCCCGCCCGTGGCCGACTCCTGTAAACCTTGGCCAAGCGATATGGGGCAGTTTGATTTTGATGTGGCGGTGATCGGTGGAGGCAGTGCCGGTTACGCCACGGCTCGGACCGTGGCTGCGGCAGGCAAACGCACGGCCGTCATCGAGGGGGGCCAAGCGCTTGGCGGTCTTTGCATCCTGCGCGGCTGCATGCCAACCAAGGCACTTTTACACGCGGCAGACATCCGGTTTCAGGCCAAGCGCTCCGGTATCTGGGGCATCGAGCCGGGCGAGATTGGGTTCGATTTTGCCAAGGTCATGCAACGGCGGGCCGACATGGTTGAGGAGTTCGCCAGCTACAGACGCGGGCAGTTGGAGGACGGGCGTTTTGAGCTGATCCGCGGCTTGGCCAAGTTTCGCGACCCGCACACGATCGAGGTCGATAACGGCCGGACCATCACCGCTGGGCAGTTCATGATTTCCACCGGATCGCGTGTGGCCGACCTGCCGCTGCCGGCCTTGGCCAAGCTCGGCTGCATGACCAGTGACGAGGCGCTTGAGCTGGAGACGTTGCCAAAATCGATCATCACGCTGGGTGGTGGCGCTGTGGCACTGGAATTTGCCCAGTTTTTTGCGCGGTTCGATGTCGAGGTAACGGTGCTGCAACGCAGTGCACACATCCTCCGAGATTTTGATGACGATGCCGGTTCTGAGGTGGAGGCCGCATTTCGTGACGAAGGCATCACCGTCCACACCGGCTGCACCCTCAAGGACGCCCGAGTCGAGGGTGAAGACAAAATCATCGTCTACGAGCAGGAAGGCGAGATGCATGAGATTCGGGCCGAGGCGGTTTTCCACGGGCTGGGCCGTTCACCTAACACCGGAGCGCTCTCGTTGGAAAACGCCGGAGTCGAGACAGAGCGTGGCCGAATCGTCAGCAACGCAAAAATGCAAACCAGCGCATCGCACATCTTTGCCGGGGGCGACTGTACCGGGCCGCACGAGATTGTGCATCTGGCCGTGCAACAGGGTGAGGTCGCCGGGCATAACATGTTGCACGCTGACTCCCCCCAGTCGATGGACTACCGGCTGCTCACCAGCGTAGTGTTCACCGATCCTCAAGCGGCTGTCGTGGGGCTAACGGAAAAGGCGGCCAAGGAGCAGGGCATCCCGTATCTCACCGCGAGTTATCCGTTCAACGACCACGGCAAATCGATTATCATGGAGGCGATGCATGGTTTTGTGAAACTGCTCTGTGACCCAAAGTCTGGCGAAATTCTAGGTGGCGCCTGTGTCGGCCCAATGGGCGGGGAGCTGATTCACGAGATCGTCACCGCCATGGCCAAGCGCATGACCGTCGGCGAGCTGGCTGTCATGCCGCATTACCATCCCACTCTCGCTGAAATCTGGACCTATCCGGCCGACGACCTCGCCGAGGAAATCACCGGTAAGCTGAATTGAATTCGTCCCCTGTTCAACTGTTACTGAAGAAAGGGTTACAGTCCTTATTTGTGATGATCCTTCCTTCGCTTGGCCAAGCGCTTGGACAGGATGAAAAGTCGATCTGGCAGGCGGCGGCGGATGGCGATACAACGGCATTATTGGCGGCGATCGACTCCGGGGTTGATGCCAACGCCAAGCGCTCGGACGGCTACGCCGCAATTCACTTGGCGGCAAAAAATGGACAGATACCCAGCATAAAAATGCTCTTGGCCAACGGGGCACGCCTCGAGGAGCGCGACCGCAAACACGCCCACACGGCAGTTCACAAGGCAGCTTGGGCGAATCGGCCGGAGGTTTTGGCGTATTTACTCGCAGCCGGGGCCGATCCAAATCCGCGTGACACGGACGGCGATATGGTACCGCTACACTGGGCGACGGATCGACGGATCGCCAAACTGCTTCTGACCGCCGGGG
>CAJXAU010000376.1 GCA_913050205.1 uncultured Verrucomicrobiota bacterium | reverse complement strand
TATCGGGGGCTGTTTTCTTTTGGCCGGGCTTGGCCAAGCGCTTGGCTTTTGTTAACCCTTCGCATCTCATGTTCTCGGCTAAAAAAATTCTTATCGCTATTGCCCTGTTGCTTTTTCCCGGCTTGGCCAAGGGCTTGGCCAAGCCGGTGTCGCCCAACATCGTCATCATCATGGTAGACGACATGGGCTACTCAGATATCGGCTGCTACGGTGGGGAAATCGAAACTCCGAACCTCGACAAGCTCGCCGCCAACGGCCTTCGGTTCACTCAGTTTTACAACTCCGGCCGCTGTTGCCCCACGCGGGCATCGTTGCTGACCGGGTTGCATCCACATCAGGCCGGGATCGGGCACATGACCAACACGCCGGCCAAGCCCAAGTCGCACGATCGTGGTGTCCCGGGCTTTCGCGGTTTTCTCAACCGGAAATGCGTCACGATCGCAGAGGTGCTCAAGCCAAAGGGCTACCACACGCTGATGTCCGGCAAGTGGCACGTCGGCTATCACGGCAAACAAAAATGGCCCCTTCAGCGGGGGTTTGACCGCTACTACGGGATCATCGCCGGGGCATCAAATTTCTTTCGGCCGGAGGGGCGTCGCGGGCTGACGCTTGGCAATGAGCCGGTCAAGCCGGAGGGAGATTATTACACAACGGACGCATTCACCGACTACGCCATTCAGTTTGTCGAGGAAGCCGACGCACGCGATGACCGGCCGTTTTTCCTCTACCTTGCCTACACCGCGCCGCACTGGCCGTTGCATGCCCGGAAGCGCGACATCGACAAGTACCGTGGCCGTTACATGGACGGTGGCTGGGACAAGGTCAGTCGTGACCGTTACAAGCGCATGCACGACATGGGCTTGATCAAGAAGGAATGGGGAAAGGCACCGCGCGATGCACGCGGCTGGGACGAACTTTCAAAAGAGAAAAAGGTGGAGCTGGATTTAAGGATGGCAATCTACGCTGCACAGGTCGATTCGGTGGATCAAAACATCGGTCGCCTGATTGCATCGTTTAAGAAAATGGGGCGACTCGACAACACGATCATTTTTTTCCTGAGTGACAATGGCGGCTGCGCCGAGGGCGGCGAATTGGGCGGTGGCGCAAAAGAGGATCTCGAGAGCGATCGGGGCTTCATGCTCTCCTACGGGCGCGCTTGGGCCAACGCCTCCAACACGCCGTTCCGCCGGTACAAACATCATGTGCACGAGGGCGGGATGGCCACGCCGTTGATCGTGCACTGGCCGGACGGCATCGCTGCCAAGGGGGAATTCAGAACACAGCCTGCTTTTCTCCCCGACCTGATGGCAACGACAGTGGCCGCCACCGGGGCTTCCTACCCCAAGCGTTATCACGGAAACAAGATTCCCCCGATGCAGGGCGTGAGCCTCCTCCCGGCCTTTGCCAATAAATCACTCGGCAACCGGCCCTTGTATTGGGAGCATGAACGCAACAAGGCCATTCGCATCGGCGACTGGAAACTCGTCACGGCTGGCGACAACGACTGGGAACTGTACAACCTCGCCAACGACCGGGCGGAAGGCAATAACCTCGCGGCCACTCACCCGGAACGCGCCAAGGTCATGGCTGACCAGTGGGAAGCGTGGGCAAGTAAAGCGAAAGTCATCCCGCGTGACCGCAGTGAAAAGTAGCGTTACTCAACCCTCAAAATGCGGTGGTTGCTGGAGTCGACCACGTAAAGTTTCCCCTTCTCCCACGTCACACCGTGCGGCTGCTTGAGTTTGATTTTTCCACGGCCAAGCAGTGTCGAAACTTCCCCCGTCTTTGGATTAAACTTGCGGATCAAGTGGTTCACGTCATCGGCCACGTAGACATTTCCGGCGGGGTCGGTGCAAATGTGTTTCGGCCCTCTGAATCGCGCTACTGAACCAACGCCATCGGCGCTCCCTTTGTTTCCGTTGCCCGCAACGGTGTAAATTTTTCCGTCCGGGCGAATGACGCGCAGTGCATGACCTCCGCGCTCAAGCACATAAACATTCCCGGCCTCGTCACTGCAAACTGCGCGCGGATCGACCAGCGGGGCCTCGGTAGCCATCGTGCCGTCTTTCGGGATGCCTCTATTTCCGTTCCCGGCAATGGTCTTGACGATACCGGAATGCAAATCCATCTCGCGGATGCGCCTGTTTTTCAGGTCGGCGATGTGCAGTTTGTCTCCCTTCGGACTCAACGTGATACACATGATGTAGTTGAACTCCGCCTTGGCCGCCTGCCCGCCGTCTCCACTGAACCCGGGCTTACCGGTTCCAGCGATGGTGGTGATCTGCCCATCGGCATCGATCTTTCGGATGCAGTGATTCCAGCTATCGGAAATGTACACGGAATCATCCGGGCCAACCGCCACATTGTGCATGCCGTTGAAGGTCGCTTGGCCAAGCGGGCCTCCGTCTCCTTTGTAACTTTTGCTGCCATCCCCGCCGACGTGAGCCCGTACGCCGTTGGCCAAGCGATGCACCCGGCCGCCCTCGAGTTCAACTATCCACATGCGGCCCTTGGAATCGAAGTCCACACCAAACGGGCGATGCAGCGGGTTCGGCCTCGTGGTCACCGCGCCACCTTCGCCGGGGTTCCAACTCCCATCGATGAGCGTCACCTTCGGCTCGGCTTGAGCGGTTGCCGCGATGGCAACGAGCAGAAT
>CAJXAU010000375.1 GCA_913050205.1 uncultured Verrucomicrobiota bacterium | reverse complement strand
CAACGACCTGGCAATGGTCTTTCTCGCCGGCGAGGTGGTGGTCGACTACTCCGTGCGACTCAAGCGCGAGCTCGACTGGTCGCGCCTTTGGCTCAACGCGTGGGCCAACGACATGCCGGGCTACATCCCCTCACGCCGCATCCTCCGCGAGGGCGGCTACGAGGCCGACTTTTCGCAGGTCTACTACGAACAGCCGGGGCGGTACGATCCCTCGGTCGAGGACAAACTGATCGAAACCATCCGCGAACTGGTCGGCAGTGAATTCGCCGCCAAGCCGGGACAGAAACCGTCGCCCTTTCACAAGCCGCCCAGTGGTGAGTCGCTGGTGTTCAAGCGGCTTGCAGGCTGGGTGGGCGGTGAACGATCCGAAACCGAGCAGCAGCTTATCCAAACGCTACGCCGTTACGTGCGTATCGCCCAACCTCCCGTAGCCGAGGTGACGTCGATGGATCAAGAGGCAACCGAGTGGCATAACTTCGCCGGCGACTTCGTTCCCCGCGGATTCATCCGCCAACAAAAAATTGGCACGGAGTTGGCATGGGTCACGCCGCCGTTTTCCAAGCTGGCCGGCACGGCGCTCGTCTACGGATTCACCGGCGGTGTGGGTTGGGTGACCGAGCCGCAGACCGATGGCTTTTCATTATCTGTCGGAGGCGAGGAAAAACTTCGATTCGACGTGACGCGTAAACTCTCCCGATGGGCGTCGGACGACGAATCAGTTGAACTGATCTACCTGCCGACATGGACATCCGCCGTGGACTCCGGCGGATTTTTCTTCGTGTCACTGACGCGCGTGCCGGTCAACGATAACGGTGCGGTGGAGTTCGCCGTCCGCTCGCTTGGCCAAGGCTCCAAGCGCTGGTTCGCCCTCGACAAAAAACAACCGGACAAAATTCTCCTCCAAAAACTTGGCCAAGCGCTGGACTAAAGGAGCTGTAGCGCCGTTATTTCTTAGTGCATTTCCACCGAGCAGGTACCGAGGCCACCCCGGAAGTAGTTGAACTGCACGTTGGGATGATCGGCGAGCAGTGACATCGGCACGCTGCTGTCGGCGATTCCCTTGGAGATCATCAGGGCGGTCAGCCGCTGGCCAAACGGGTTGTCGTGCGTGCCGGCCTGCCAGATGCTGACTTTTTCCGACTGCCATGTCTCGACCGGCCCTACAGTAACGGCGCGCTGCGGCACCATGGTGATGTTGCCGCCGCCGGAGGTGCGGGCGTTTTGCGCGAGGGTGATCGGGTGCAACTCGACGACGCGCGTGGCCAGCTTGCGGTATTCCTCCGGGGAAGGCGGGGCATCGGCAAATTCAGCCTCGCGCCGAAGCGGATCGTTAAAGGCCCAATGCTTGATGTCGCCCTGGCCGCCCTGCATGACCGCGCAGTGCACGCCGCTCCAGCTTTCGCGAAAGGTGGTGGTGTCTGCTTTTGGAAAATGCAGGTTTTCCTCCGGCATCGCGAAGGAAGCGTCGATGCGATCGAAACACATCTCGCGGTCGGCACGCTCGAAGGAGAGTGGGTGATCGACAGGCACCTCGCGTCCGTCGTCACCGACCCATTCGTCCATCCCCCAAAAGTGCGCATGCTTCAGTGAAAGGCCCAACTCATTGACCAGCCGGGCGACGAGCGGCAGTTGCTCGGTGGGACCGATCGGGCCGCAGATTCCGACCGGGTTATCGGTAGTTGCCCGTCGCCAGGCGCCGATGTACTCGAGTGCTTCGGCCAGATAAAAATCCTCGAGCGTGTCGTACATGACCACACGAAAACCGGGGCGCGACAGTTGCTCGAGATCGGTCGGCGAAAGCGCGGCCGCGTCGCGAATGAGATCGTTCTCGAGCGTGGTGTAATCCCACCAGTCCGGAGCAATAGTGCTGAGCTTGCGTGGCATGCCGAGACGCTCGCGAATGCCCCTCCCCGGTGCAAGTCAAATTGCGGGCCTACTCGGGCTGCAATCGCCAAAATTGTGTGTGGCCGGAGACGCGCAAAAAAACGGATGTCGTCTCGCCGTTGCCAACGAGCGATTCGACCGTCTCCCAATTTTCGAGGTCGTTTGACCTTTGCAGCGCAAACTCAGCGCCGTCAGTTCCCTCCCACTCGATTTCTACCGCGCGATGGATGCTGGTGATCTTGCCGCTGTTTTCTTCGCCTCCATCATCGTCGTTGCCTCCGACTTTTTCCGGGTCGCCACTCGGTTTTTTTGTGGCCAACTTCGACTTCATCCGGACGTCGATCGCCTCGTCGTCCTTGCGCTCAAAAATTTTTTGAAATCCATCAATGAAAAAGTAGAGCGTGCCGCCCTTCTTTGAAAAGGTGCGGGCGGTGACGTAGTACTTCATCCTCGTCTTGCGCTTGGCTGAAAAATGGATGTCCACGAGCGAGTCGCCAGTCGTGCTAAAATCCACGTCCTCCAGAACCACATTATCGACCAGTGTGGCGGAAACATCGGCCAGCCACGGGTCGTACTCGTACAGTCGGGCGTCGATGTAGATGTTCTCGAGTTTCTTCACCGTCAACGGGTAAGTGAGGTGGACGTCGCCCTCGAGCGGGCCGGCCAGCGGCTTGGCCAAGCCAACGAACAGCAGGGTGGTCAGAAGGAGTGACTTTGTTTTCATAGGACTTAATCCCATCACCCGTGATGGGAACACTGCCCTGCTGAAAATGAAAACTT
>CAJXAU010000374.1 GCA_913050205.1 uncultured Verrucomicrobiota bacterium | reverse complement strand
GGAAAAACTAGGCAAACACTCCTCTCCGGCCAAGCAAAATGGGTTGCCAAATTGGTGCCTTCTTTTGAGACACAGATTTCACGGAAGCACACAGTTTGTGCAGATTCAAATCTGTGGGAGTCCGTTTGATTTGTGTCCAACGCGCTTGGCCAAGCGCTTGGTTGGAGTATTTACCGCTGGCTTAATCAGGGGAACAATCTTATAGTTTTGGGGTGCCGCGAAAGATACGAGAGTTGGTTGCGGATCTTGAACGATCTGGATTCGCTCTTATCAAGGGCGGCAAGGGTAGCCATCGGAAATTCGTGCATCCGACCTTTAAAGGATTCGTCCTAATTTCGGGCCGCGAAGGTGATGACGCTAAACCATATCAGGAAAAGCAGGTACGAGACGGACTGGAAAAAATCGGGAAATGAAACTTCAGGATCAATATCTCCAGTACATCCAGTGGAGTGAGGAGGATCAAGTCTACGTGGGCTATTGCCCCGACCTGTTTCCCGCCGGTGGCGTATGTCATGCGGAGACTTCGGTTGAGGCTTTTAAGATTCTGACCGAAGTCGTCGAAGATACGGTTTCTACAGCGCAGGAAAAAGGGATGACTCTTCCATCTCCGACGACTCGGCCCATGCGCGAGGCGATTCCTGCGTAACTTTTTTTTCATCGTTTCTCAATTCCACTCCGGCCAAGCAAAATGGGTTGCCAAAATGGCTGCATGGTCGATCATTCCGTGGTCGCTTGAAGGCTTATTGTAAAAATCTTGGATTGATGTCCGTGTTGCTGCTTGGCCAAGCGCTTGGCCAAGCGGCGGAGGGCTCGACCAAGCCAGCCGGGTTGGACTTCTGGTCGTTTCAGCCGGTGAAGCGGCCGGCCTTGCCGCAGGTGGAAAACCGGGCGTGGGTGGAGTCGCCGGTTGACGCCTTCGTTCTTGCCAAGCTGGAGGCGGCCGGGCTGGAGCCGGCCAAGCCGGCGGCCAAGCGCGAGTTGCTTCGGCGCGTGACGGTGAATCTCACCGGCCTGCTGCCGACGCCTGAGGAGCTTCGGGCATTCGAGGCGGACACGTCGCCTCAAGCTTGGGCCAACGCGGTGGACCGGTTGCTTGCCTCGCCGCGCCATGGCGAGCGCTGGGGGCGGCATTGGCTCGATGTGGCGCGATACGGCGACTCGAACGGCGGCGACGAGAACAAGTATTTCCCCAACGCCAACAAGTACCGGGACTACGTGGTCGATGCATTCAATCGCGACCAGCCGTTCAACGAGTTCGTGCAGGAGCAGATTGCCGGCGACCTGATGCCGTCGGGGGACGATCCGGAGTCGATTCGGCGGCGGATCATCGCGACCGGTTTTCTCGTGATCGGCACAAAGATTCTGGCCGAGCCGGATCCGCGCAAGATGGAGTTGGACATCATCGACGAGCAGATCGACACGATCGGCAAGGCGTTCATGGGGCTGAGCATCGGCTGCGCGCGATGTCACGACCACAAGTTCGACCCGATCTCGACGAAGAGCTACTACTCGATGGCCGGCATCTTCAAGAGCACCTACACGATGGAGCACTACAACATCGTGGCCGATTGGCACGAGCGCGAGGTCGGCACCGCCACCGAGATGGCGGCATTGAAAAAGGCCCGCGACGAGGCGGCTCAACTCAAAAAGGCCAACGAGACGATCAGCCGTGAGGCACGTGAGAAGCTGCTGGTTCGCGTGCAGCAGGACACGGCAAAATATCTACTTGGTGCCAATGAGGTGATCGCCCGGAGACGGATGGTCGGAGAGCCGGAGCCGCTTGGCCCGGTGGCTATGGAGCGGCTGGCTAAAGGCCGGGGTTTACTGTTTGAGGCGGAGGATTTTGACCGGGGCAACGTCTCGGTGGATCGCGACAACTACGGCAAGGACATCGGCATCATCAGCGATCCCGGCGGCCAAAAGAATTTCGCTGAGTACGACATCGACTTGCCATCCACCGGCAACTACCAGATCGAGCTGCGCTATGCTGCACTGCGTGCGCGTCCGGGGCAGATTCTGATGGACGGAAAGGTCATTCAACCGGATGCGCTCAACAAGACCACTGGCGGCTGGATGCCGGAACACCAAAAGTGGGTCGTGGAGGGCGTGTTCCGACTGAAGGCGGGCAAACACGTGCTGCGCATCCAGTCGGAGCCGTTGATGTCGCACATTGACAAGGTGCTGATCATCGAGGCGCCTCTACCAAAAACAGACGCGGTCGTTGACGCCGATGAGGGCTGGGCACCACGCGACCTTAACCAGATCGCTGAGGAGGAGAATCTCGTACCCGGTGTGTTGAAAAACTGGGCCGACCGCTTGTCTCGTGCCGAGCAGGAGAGCGACCCGCTTTTCCACGTTTGGCATGAATACGCCAAGCTGCCGCGCCGGACATTCCGGACCGAGGCCAAGCGCTTGGCCAACGACATTCGCTCCGGGGTCTGCCGTCCGCCTGGCCAAGCGCAGGGCGGCGAGTTCGCGCTGGTTCGCGATTGGTTCAGTGGATTTACGCCCAACTCGCTGCGCGCGGTCGCGAACCACTACCGGTCGCTGTTCGACGAGGCGCATGGCTGGGAGTTGGCGAAGGTTTCACCAGAGCAAAAACTACTGGTGGAATTCGTGAAGGATGCGAATGGGCCGTTCGCGTTGCCGGAGGGGATCGAGGGCAGCTTCGCCAAGGCTTCATTGA
>CAJXAU010000373.1 GCA_913050205.1 uncultured Verrucomicrobiota bacterium | reverse complement strand
TTTTTCTGGAGCATGGCCGGGATCTCCGGTGCCCAGTCCCACGCGCGAAGTTGGCCCAGCGAGACGTTTTCCCAATCGCTGTCGCTTGGCATCTTCGGCGCCTTGGGCAGGATGAGCGGTACGATGAATTGTGCGCCGGTGGCCTTGACGAGATCGGGACGACGCCACTCCTGACCGCTGGCGACGAGGATAGGCTTGATGCCGAACTCCGCACCGAGCCGTACTGCCTTGTCGATCATCAGGACGCTCCCGGGCTCCATCACGGTGGCTTGCCTGCCCTGCATGGCAGACTGCAACGCGGCGAGCGCCTGGTTGTAGGCAGGCCGTTTAAAGGTTTTGGCGTTTTCGGTGTAGTAATCCCACGTGGCCTTGTAGTGCTGGGCGTCGGCGAGTGTTTGACGAATCGCGGCGATCACGCCCATCAGCGAACGAGGATACTCGTCCCGCTTGGCCGCCTGCGGATCAAATGCGATGTGCTGAAAAAGGTTCGGCTTGATGATGAGTTCGTTCGGTGACCCTTGGCCAAGCGAGATGAGGGCACTCTGGCCTCGCACGATTCCGCTACTTGGGGTCAAGGCGACCGCAGTAAAACCCTGCTTGCGGTATGCTTCGTACGTGTCCGGTTTGGGACTAAAATCGTCGGCGACATGAAAATCCGGCTTCATGGTTGAGAGGCCGGAGCCTGGGCCAGTTTGGCCGGGATCACGCTCATTGCCGGTGGCGCCGAAGAAACCAGGTTTGCCAGCTGCGGTGGCCTCCATACCGGTGATGCTCTGCGTCATGGTGGTTGAGAGCGGCTTGGCATCGGTGACGTATGGGTCGATGAACCCGGCGTATATGGTCATTCCGCTCATGTCCCAGATGCGGGCGGTGTCTGGTGCTTTGCCTTCAGTAGAGACGCTGACGATGCGGCCGTTGTGGATGACCACGGTGGCGTTCTCGACCGAAACTCCCGGCTTGGTGACCACGGTGGCGTGGGTTAATGCATGGTGGCCCGGTGGGACGGGGCGGTTACCTGGGGCGACTATCTCAGCCATGGAACTGGCGAGTCCCAGCAGAAGAACGGAGAGCGCAAGCGTTATGCGGGCTTTTTGCATGGGCGAGATTGAAGCAAACACACCCCGTTCGACCAAGCAAAATGAGCGCTTGGCCAAGCGAGGCGATTTCGGTATGAACAGCGCGTTCTTTGAACCGGGTACATACCCGGAGACAATCATGTCCGGCAAGGGAACCCCGTGAGATTCGGGGACGGTTGCGCCACTGTGACGAACCAAACGGTTCGAAGTCAGGCTACTTCGCTGGATGTGCTCGTCAGGCCGCGGAAGCGGCGCTTCTCCGCACAAGAGAAGGATGAGGCCAACTGCTGTTGCGACTTTTCCTGAGACCTCCCGTGTGGGTGGTCTCTTTTTTTTGTCAACACAGATTGGCCTCGAGAAAAGATCGATGAAAATAATTGGTTATATCGTGTTGGCAGTCGCGCTAATGGGTGCGGTTGGAACGATGAAGGGCTCCCCGTTTGCTGCGGAGGTGGTCGCCTATGATCCCGGCGAGGGCTTTGCCAAGGACTGGGCGACCGGTGCTGGGTTTACGGAAAAAGCATCCATACTAGGGCCGCCGGCGCGAACGACCCCGGGCGAATGGGGTGGGCCGGTGACGCCGTTCAGTCCGCCGTATTTGATGGGTCAGATTTTATCTGTCGGCAAGGGAGGGCAGGTGACGGTGAAATTTGATCAGCCGATTCGAAATGAAAAGCAGAATCCGTTTGGATTGGATATGGTCGTGTTTGGGGCGGCCGGGTTCACGATCGTCAACGGTAACTTCGACGAAGGCGGTGTGACTGATGGCAGCCTTTTCGGGCAGGCAGAGGGGGAAACGCGGGTGTCTGTCAGTGAGGATGGAGAGGTGTGGTTTGTGTTGGATCCTGAGAAGGCGCCGACCATCGATGCTTATTTCCCAACAGACGGCAGCGGGGATGCCGGGATGCCGATGAACCCTGAATTGGGCATGGCAGATTTTGTCGATGCCGGCTTGGCCAAGCTGAAGGAATTGTACGCCGGCTCAGCCGGAGGAACTGGGTTTGATCTGGACTGGGCAGTCGATTCTTCCGGAGAACCGGTGTCGCTTGGCCAAGCACAATTCGTCCGTATCGAGGTGTTGTCCGGCAAGGCGGAGATTGACTCGTTAAGTGATGTTCGCCCAGTAACGACTCCACTGGGTTGGCACTACGAGACGTTTGCGACGGATCCCTTGGCCAAGGGATGGAAGATGCACGGTGACGAATCATTGTTCGACTGGGATGCGGAAGAAGGGCACCTCAACGTCACCTGGGATTCGGAGAAGCCAAACAGTTTTTATTATCGACCGCTTGGCCAAGTGTTAACGGAAACAGACTCATTCGCGTTCACGTTCCAAGTCTCCCTCACAGAGGTCAAGGCCGGGTATTTAAATGGGCAACCTTACACGTTCGAAGTGGCGATCGGGTTACTGAATTTAACATCGGCAAAAGACGCAGCATTCAAGCGTGGGACCGGTGTCAATTCGCCAAACCTGATTGAGTGGAATTATTTCCCGGATACCGGTTTCGGCGCGACGGTATCTCCTGCGGTGGCTTCAAGTAAAAGTGAGTTTTCCGCCGGTTTTACTTTTCCGGCAGAGTTGGTGATGGGGGAAAACTATACGGTGCGAATGAG
>CAJXAU010000372.1 GCA_913050205.1 uncultured Verrucomicrobiota bacterium | reverse complement strand
CATGGGATTTCTATGGCCCGAAATTGGACCTGCCACTGAGTCGGGCGAAGGCGGCGAAGCGGGCGAAGTTGGCGGATGAGATGAAAGCCCGGGAGGACGAAAAGAAAAGCATCCAGCGCTCGCTTGCCGTTGAGCAAAAAGAATGGGAAGCGATTGTCATTGAGAAATTGAAAACAGCACCGCAGTGGACAGCGCTTGAGATTGAAAAATTCGAGGCCACCGGCGGGGCGAGCCACACGATTAAGGATGACCGTAGCGTGCTGGTGCACGGTAGGAATCCGGACAAGTCCACCTACACGATCCGGGTCAAGCCTGATGGAGTGCAGCGTATTAGTGCCATCCGGCTGGAGACCCTGCTGGACGATTCGATGAAAAAGAGGGGGCCGGGCAGGAATTTTGACGTCCCGGAAAACCCGAATTTTGTGTTGAACGAATTTTCGTTAAAGGTGAACTTAGAGAAGATTGCTTTTTCAGGGGCGAACGCCTCGTTTTCACAGGCGAAATACGATGTCGCGGGAGCGATTGACGGCAACGCCAAAACCGCCTGGGCGGTGAACCCACAGTTTGGCAGGCCGCATGAGGCGGTATTCCTGCTGAAAAACGAGTTGTTGGTCAAGGAGGTTAGCCTGCTTGAATTCCAGTTGGTGCAGCATCATGGGGGCGGGCGCACGATCGGCCGGTTGCGCTTGTCGGTGGTGGATGGTGCCCCCTCCAAGTTGAGTCTGCCGTCCGATGTACAGACTATTCTGCTGGCTGAAAAACGGACTAATGAACAGTCCAAGCGTCTGGCTGGGTACTATGCATCGCAGCATCCGAGGTTGAAGGAACTCGACCAGCGCTTGGCCAAGCTGAAGTCTGAGCGCGATGCCATCCGCCCCGACTCGACTCTGGTCATGAACGAAATGGGGGGTGCGCGGGAAACGCGGGTCATGTTGCGCGGGGATTACCTGAACACCGGCGAGGCGGTATCCTCCGGTACGCCGGCGGTACTGCATTCATTCGATGATCGTCTGCCGGGCAACCGGCTGGGCTTGGCCAAGTGGCTGGTCGCACCGGAAAATCCGCTGATGTCTCGCGTGGCGGTGAACCGTTGGTGGGCGTCGTTCATGGGGCAGGGCATCGTGTCGACGCAGGAGGATTTCGGAACACAGGGCGAGGCCCCGACGCACCCCGGTCTGCTGGATTGGCTGGCGGTTGAACTGGTCGAGAGCGGTTGGTCGATGAAACACATTCACAAGCTGATCGTGATGAGCCACGCCTATCGGCAGTCGTCGGTCGTCTCCAACAAGCATTTGCAGAAAGACCCGGCGAACAAGTTGTACGCCAGGGCACCCCGAGTGCGGATGAGTGCAGAGATGATCCGGGACTCGGCACTGGCGACGAGTGGATTGCTTGAGGGCAGAATGTTTGGGCCACCAATTTATCCGCCGCAGCCGGATGGTATTTGGCGCCATGTTGGCCGCAACGCACCCAAGTTTGTCCCTGCGACAAACGAGAACCGTTTCCGGCGCGGCGTATACGTCGTGTGGCGACGCGGTGCGCCGTATGCGAGTTTTGTAAATTTCGACGCCCCGGACCGTGGTGCCTGCGTGGTGGATCGTCCACGCACCAACACCCCGCTCCAAGCGCTGACACTTCTGAACGACCACGCCTATGTTGAGATGGCACTGGCATTTGCGAATCGCATCGTCAGCGAACCGGGCTTGGCCACCGATGAGCAGCGGATTCGTTTTGCGTTTCGCGTGGCATTGTCAAGGGAGGCCAAGCCGGTTGAAGTTGGATATTTGAAATCGCTCCTGGCCAAGCGCGGCGCAGAATTGGCCAACGCCCCGAAAACCGCCGAGGCGCTGGTTGGAGAGGCGAGGGGAATGGCGTTCCCGAAGGACGCAACCAAGCGCTTGGCCAAGTGGTTCACCGTGGCGAACATTTTGTTGAACCTGGACGAGGCGATCGTGAAAGGCTGACCGATGACTCCAAAGCAGAATTATTACCTGAACGAGACGCGCCGCGAGTTTTTGAAACACACCGGTGCCGGCATTGGTGCGCTTGGCCTGGCCTCGGCGATGAACGGGAACCTGTTCGCGGCTCCCGGTGTAGACCCTCTTTTCCCGCGTAAACCACATCGTCCCGCGCGGGCTAAGAACATTATCTATATTCACCTCGTCGGTGGCCCTTCGCACCTGGAGTTGTTCGACTACAAACCGGAACTGGTCAAGCGGAACGGGGAGAAGTGCCCCGACCACATGTTCAAGGGCAAGCAGTTGGCGTTCATCCGTGAGCATCCGACGTTGTTGGGGACTCGATTCAAGTATCACGCGCATGGGCAGGGTGGGCTGGAGTTGTCCGAGCACCTGCCGTTGATGGGGGCGGTTGCGGACGAATTGGCTATTGTGAAAACGGTTCGAACGGAACAATTCAATCACGCCCCGGCTCAGTTGTTTCTGCATACCGGCTTTGAGCGATTCGGGCGGCCGGGCATCGGGTCGTGGGTGAGCTACGGGTTGGGGACGGAAAACCGGGATTTGCCGAGCTACGTCGTCCTGATCACCGGCAGCGTGGCTGGCGCTGGCAACAGTCTTTGGGGGAGTGGTTTTCTGCCGACTCTGCATCAAGGCGTGGAGTTCCGTAGCAAGGGCGATCCGGTTTTATTTTTGTCCAACCCGAATGGCATCGGCCCGGGCAGTCGCCGGGACA
>CAJXAU010000371.1 GCA_913050205.1 uncultured Verrucomicrobiota bacterium | reverse complement strand
CACTCCGTTCATCGGCACCATCGGCGTCGCCCCGGAGCGCGAAGTTTGCACCAGCATCGACGGTCAGGGAGCATGGGGCGGCAACCTCGACATTCGCGACGTGGCCGTTGGCAGCCGCATTCACCTGCCGGTGTTTCACGAGGGGGCGTTATTTTATCTCGGCGACGTGCACGCCAGCCAGGGGGACACGGAGTATACCGGCACCGCGGCGGAAACCTGCGCGACCGTGCGAGTGAAGTTCCGCTTGGCCAAGCGCAGGCGGCTACCGTTCATGCGCATCGAGAAAGAGGACTCGATCATCGCCGTCCACGCCACGCGCCCGCTCGAGACCGCCGTCGACCAGGCGACGCAACACCTCATGGGCTGGCTGGTCGATGAGTATTCGTTTTCGCAGGCCGACGCCTACTGCCTCGTCAGCACCTGCCCCGATTTTCGGATCAACATCTACCAGATGCTTGTGGCCACCGGGATGGATTTCGTCGCCGGCGCGGAGATTCCGCGGAAGTATCTCGCCTGATTTTGCCGCGCTTGGCCAAGCGCTACTTGAGCGCCCAGTCGAAGAAACCCATCGCGTCGAGGTCGGCGCGCAGGCTGGCCTCGGCTTCCGGTTGCAGCCGGTTGATCGGCGGACGCACCGGCCCGCAGTCGACCCCGGCGAAACCCATCACCGCCTTGCACGCGCCACCGAACCCACTCTGGAACATGCGCTCAATCATTTTAACCGAACGCGCCTGATCGGCCTGCGCCGCCTCCATGTCCCCCCGGTTGTAGGCATCGATGATGCGCCGATAGAGTGGTGCGGCAAAATTATAGGTACTCCCCACCCCGCCGGTGCATCCCAGCGCCAGCCCCTCGATCAATCGCTCATCCGTGCCGAACAGGATGTCCGCCTTCACCGACTCGTGGTTCATACAGCGAGCAAGCAAATCGAGGTCTTGATTGGTGAACTTGATGCCAACAAACCCCGGCAATTGTTCGCTGGCAAGGGTCATGAAGGCCGCCGTGTCCACCGTCACGCCGGTCATCGGCGGGATGTCATAAAAATAAAACGGCAGCGCCGGAGCCGGCCGGGTCATCTCGACAAACCAGGCACACAAAGCCGCCTCGTCCGTTGGCTTGAAAAACGTCGGTGCCATCGCGGAGATCGCCGCGGCTCCGGTCGCCTCCGCGGCACGCACCAGTTCCTGCGCGTCAGGCAGGCTGTTGCAACCAACGTGGGCGACGTTCACCAACCCGTGTCGGTCGGCCTCCTTCCCCCACACCTCGAATAGTTTGATCCGCTCCGCCGTGCTCAGTGACAACGACTCGCCGGTCGTCCCGCTGACAAACACCCCTGCGGCGCCGTTGCCGGCGAAATGCTCCGCCTGTTTCGCGGCCGCGTCGTAGTTGACCGAGAAATCATCGTTCATCGGCGTGTGCACCGCCGCGATCAATCCATTAAGTTTCAATTCCATGTTCAGTTAAAAATCATCTGGCCGGTTTTTCCCCTTGGAAAATTTTTCCGGTGTCCTTGCTTTTCCACGAGTACGTCGCGGGATCGAATTTGAACGCATTCTTGGGCAACGCCGGCTCTGCCCACTTTTCGGGTAGCCACTTGGCCAAGCGCTGCTTGACCGGCTCATGCCGTTTTTTCGCAGCCAAGTTTTCCCACTCGTTTGGATCCGTTTTGTGATCGTACAACTCCTCTGAACCATCCGAATAACGAATGTACCGCCAACGCGCACTCCGCACGGCGGCGTTTCCTTTTCGGAATTCGATCAGCGCCGGGCGCCGCTTGGTTTCAGGCGCTCGGAGCTGCGGCATCAAACTCAAGCCGTCGAATTTTTGATCACCTGAGATCCCGCACAATTCCATCAGCGTCGGATACAAATCCAACAGGCTCACCGACTGGCTGCACACACCCGGTTTTGTTTGCGGTGTAGCGATGATTAATGGGATCCGCGTGGCCTCTTCCCAAAGTGTCGATTTGTGCCAATGCTGCTTTTCACCCAGATGCCAACCATGATCCGACCAAAAAACGATCACCGTGTTCGCATTATATTCGCTCGATTCAAGCGCGTCCAACACACGGCCCAACTGTTCATCAGCATAGCTGATGCTGGCCAAGTACGCCTGCACGGCGCGCAATTTGGCTCCCTGTTTTTCGATCTTGTTCAGGTCGGACCGACGCGCCGCAGCGAAGCGTTTACCCGCCTCGGGCACATCCTCCAAATCTTCCTCCCGACTCTTCGGGGCGACCACGTTGGCTAACGGATAAAGATCAAAAAATCGGCGTGGGGCGTACCACGGTAAATGTGGCCGGAAAAGCCCGCAGGCTAAAAAAAACGGACGGTCATGTTTTGCCTTCAGAAATCGTAAAGCAAAATCAGCCGTCTTAACATCGTCCAACTCCTCATCGGCAACCGGAATCACGCCCCAGTCATTTTCGTGAGGCAACCCTCGCACTCCGCTGAACGGAAAGCCTTTTGGGTTCGGGGTATGCTTCGTCCACGGATAATTCAACTTTGAACCGCGAAACCAGGGATCATCCTGAAACAAAAGCCGCTTAAATTCGTTCCATTGTCGCGGTGGATTATTGCCCGCCGTGTGGTGAAAAATTTTTCCCGCACCGGCGACCGAGTATCCGCTTTGACGGAACCTCATTGGCATGGTGACCATGTTCGGAAAATTCGGATACCACCAATGCTGATTCTCATACAG
>CAJXAU010000370.1 GCA_913050205.1 uncultured Verrucomicrobiota bacterium | reverse complement strand
ATTGAGGTGACCGACTATCGTGACGGAGCCACCAAGGCCACCGTCAGTCAGGTGAACGCCGGCGTAGTGCGCCGCGACCTGCAACGCATCGACCAAGCCCGGGCGGCCTTGCGCCGTTTTTCCACCGCGGAACTAATTGAGATCGGCGCCAAGGCCGGTGAGATTTTTCTCAACGGTGAAGTGCAGATCGGGGTCGAGGGCGAGATGCAATCGCCGGCGCAATACGTCGAGACCCTCTCCTCCACCAGCGGCCTGCCGCACGTGATGGTTCGGCGCAACATGGACAAGATCCACTACGCGTTGACCAACATGCAGGTGGTGCTCAACGGCCTTACCCGCGGGATCGATCCTTCCATCCTCGATGCCGGCGTGGGTGAGCAGTTCGGAACGCAGGTTTGTTTTTACCCCACCTCCAGAGCGCTTGGCCTTGTCATGCCCAGCAACTCACCGGCGGTGAACTCGCTGTGGCTACCGGCTATCGCGCTCAAGACACCGATCGTGATGAAGCCCGGCCGCGACGAGCCGTGGACGCCGTATCGCCTGATCCAGGCGTTCATCCAGGCCGGTTGCCCGAGGGAGGCGTTTGGTTTTTACCCGACCGACTATGAGGGCGCAGCCGATATTTTGAACCGTTGCGGGCGTGCACTGATCTTTGGAGACAAGAGCACAACCGACCAGTATGCGAACAACCCGGCGATCCAAATTCACGGGCCGGGCTGGAGCAAGATTCTCATCGGCGACGACGAGATTGAGAACTGGCGCGACCACATCGACCTGATCGCCGGCTCGATCGCCGACAACGGCGGACGCTCCTGCGTGAACGCCTCTGCTGTGGTGGTGCCCAAGTACGGTCGCGAAATCGCCGACGCCCTGGCGCAAAAACTGGGGCCGGTTAAGCCGACCACGATCGACGATCCTGAGGCCAAGCTTTCCGGCTTTGCCAATCCGAAGATGGGTGAGTGGATCGATGGTGCCATCGACGCCGACCTCTCCGAACCGGGCTGCGAGGAGATGACCGCGAAGTATCGAGACGGTGACCGAAAAGTCGTCACAGACGGCGGCACCTACCTTCGGCCAACGATTGTTTACTGCGAGTCGTTCGACCATCCCTTGGCCAACCGCGAGTTCCTCTGCCCGTATGCCAGCGTGGTGGAGGTGCCTCAGGCAGAGATGCTCAACCAGATGGGCGAGTCGTTGGTCGTCACCGCTATCACCGGCGACAAGGCGTTCCATGAAGACCTGCTGGCCTCACCGTTGATAGAGCGACTGAACCTCGGGCCGATCTCCACGATGAAAATCTCCTGGGATCAGCCGCACGAGGGCAACATGTTTGAATTTCTCTACAAGCGACGCTCGATCGGGATCGCAGCAGCCTAACCGCCAGCCGCTCTTGGCCAAGCGCTTGGCTTAAACCTCAAACGATTCATTCAACTTGGGGACGACCACGTCCGCGCCCGGCTTGAGGCTGCGCAGCTGTTCTGCGAATGCCAGACTGGATTCTTCCTCGCCGTGAACGACGTAGATATTCGTGATGTCCCCCGTCAATGACTCGACGTAGCGCCCGAGTTCCTTCCGGTCCGCATGCCCCGAGAAACCGTCGAAGCTGGCGACCTTTGCCTTCACTTCATGCGGTTCGCCGAAAATATAAACCGGATCAATCCCGGCACGAATCACCGACCCCAGCGTATTGTAGGCGCAGTAGCCGACGAACAGGATCAGGTCGTTCGGATCGCTAATGTTGTTCTTCAGGTGATGTCGAATGCGGCCGGCCTCGCACATGCCGCTTGAGCTGATGATGATCGCCGGCCCGTCAAGGGAGTTGAGCTTGATCGACTCGGACGCCTTGCGGATGTACTTCAGGTTGTCCATGCCGAACGGATTCTCCTTCTCGCGAAGGAAAGTGTAGATGTCGCGGTTGAAGCATTCCGGGTGCAACCGGAACACCTCAGTGGCATTCACACTGAGCGGGCTATCGACGAAGATTGGAAAATCCGGCAGCCGCCCCGAGTCAACAAGTTGGTGCAATGTGTAAACGAGGAGCTGTGTCCGGCCGACGGAAAACGCCGGGATGATCACCTTACCCCCATTGTTCAATGTCTCAGATAGAAGCCCTTCAATTTCGTCCGACAAGCCGGACTGCGCGGTATGGTCACGGTTGCCATAGGTACTCTCGACCAACAGCACATCGACGTCCTCCACTGGCTGAGGGTCGCGCAGGATTGCGTGGTCGCCCCGGCCGATGTCACCGCTAAACAGCAGTCGCCGTTTGTTGCCGCCTTCTTCGATGTCGAGAATCACTTGTGCCGAGCCGAGGATGTGACCGGCATCACGGAAAGTCAGCGTCACGCCATCGGCCACGGGGATCGGCCGATCGTAGCCCAGCGCGACAAACTGCCGCACCGCGCGCTCCGCATCTTCCGGAGTGTAAAGCGGCTCCACCGGTGGCAGCCCCTTTTTCTTGTGCTTCTTTGAGACATAAGCCGCGTCAGCAACCTGAATCTCTGCCGAGTCCTCCAGCATGATTGCCGCGAGATCGCGCGTGGCGAACGTACAGTAGACGTTGCCCTCGAACCCTTGTTTGTAAAGGTTGGGTAAATTGCCAATGTGATCGATGTGCGCGTGACTCAGGATCACCGCATCCACCGAGCCGGGGTCGAACGGAAAATTCTGGTTGCGCTCGATCGACTCCTGCCGTTTGCCCTGATACA
>CAJXAU010000369.1 GCA_913050205.1 uncultured Verrucomicrobiota bacterium | reverse complement strand
GGCACGTATCACATAAGCCAAAGTGGCGCCGGCTACACCGCGAAAAACGGATTCAGCTTCGTCGCCAGTGCGGACGAATGGTTCTCGCCCATCGTCGCCGAGGTCGGCCCGGACGGCCACCTCTGGATCGCCGACTGGTACAACTTCATCATCCAGCATAACCCCACCCCGAGCGTCGGTCGTGGCGGTTACGCCGCCCGCAACGGCCGCGGCAACGCCCACATCAACCCGAACCGCGACCGGCAGCACGGCCGCATTTATCGCGTAATTTGGGAGGGTGCCCCGAAGTCCAAGATCAAGACCTTGGCCAAGGCCAAACCCCGCAAACTCGTCAAGGCGCTCGACAGCGACAACCTGTTTTGGCGGCAGACCGCTCAGCGGCTGATCGTTGACGGCAAAAACAAAAAGGCCGTCAAGGCGCTGCGCGAGCGTGCGCTTGGCCAAGGGGTCGGCGCCATCCACGCACTCTGGGCACTCGACGGCCTTGGCGAACTCGACGAGGAAACCAAGCGCGCCGCACTCATCAACACCGACGCCGAGGTGAAACGCAACGCCGTCCGTGCGCTTGGCCAAGCGAAGGACGACGAGCAACTGCTCTACGACAGCGCCACGCTCGCCGACAAGGATCTGCACGTGCGCTTGGCCGCCATCGTCAAGCTCGCCCAGTTCCCCGATTCGGACACCCACAAGCGGGCCGCCGGTGTGTTGGCCAAGGACAAAACCAATGCCGAGGACGAGTGGCTCAAGCTCGCCCTGCAGGCCGCCGGCGCCGAGGAAACCAACGTCATCGGCTACGAACGCGGCCCGAACCTGTTCGCCAACGCGTCGTTTGAGAACAACAACGGCAAGCTACCGACCGGTTGGCAGGTGCGCACCTACAGTGCCAAGGGGCCGGACGTCGAACACGCCATCGAAACCCGAGCCAGCCACGTCAAGACCGGCAAGGCCTCGGTGAAAATCCGCTCCGGCAGCGGACACGACACCAGCATCTACACCAACGTGAAACTCAACTCCGGAACCACCTACGCCCTGAGCGCGTGGATAAAAACCGAGGGCGTCAACGGCGGACACGGCGCACTGCTCAACGTCCACGAACTCCAGCACAAGGGCAAAACCACCGCCGTCAAGGGCAACAGCGACTGGAAAAAAGTGGAGCTGGTTTTCGAGAACACCCAGTCCGGCCCGCTCACGATCAACTGCCTCTTCGGCGGCTGGGGGCAGGCCAAAGGCACCGCATGGTACGACGACCTCTCCCTGCAGGAAGTCAAACCGATCTACAAGGAAGCCGACGGACAAAAGGAAATCAAGGGACTGGCTGACCGCGGGAAGGATATCTTCCACAAACACGCCGTCGCCTCCTGCGTTCGCTGCCACAAGGTCGGCAACGAGGGTGGTGTCATCGGACCGGCGCTCGACGGCATCGCCAGCCGGAAGGATCGCGCCTACCTCTACGAGAGCCTCGTCGACCCGACCGCCACACTGGCCGAAGGCTTCGACAAACTCGGCGCCAGCCCGATGCCGCCAATGAACCTGCTGCTCAACGACCAGCAACTCGCCGACGTCATGGCCTACCTCATGACGTTGAAGGAAAAATAGAATTCAACCCACACCACGACCCAACCAGGAAGAGCCGGCCTTGCGCCGGCTCTTTTTTATTTCAACCGCTCGATGCCCCGGACGGTTCGCGTGGGATAAGCGAAGCTGACAAACCCGGTCCGGTGCAGCGTGAAGGAATGAATCGAAAGCGCATCATCCCGGCCGCGTCGCACCTTCAGCTTATCGACAAAATATTCCTTCCCGTAAAACTCCCCCACCTTCCCTGCGCTGTAGTAAAACTTTTGAAGTCGATTCACCCGTCGCCGCAAATCATCGGGCTGTAACGGCACCTCGTAGGACGACCGGGCGACTGTCGAAAACGGGTTTTGTTCGCGGCTCAATGTCAGCTCGAGGATGTTGTTTGAACCGTAGTTGTACCCGGCAGGATGAAGATTCAACAGATACCTCTCGCCGTCGATTGAAACTGCGTAATTACCGGCCAAGCGCTTGGCCAACGGCCCCGGCTCCGCGTCGGTCACCGGCTTTTCCGGAAACGCCGACAGGCAACCACCCAAGCCAAGTACCAACCCACACCCGGCCAACATCGTCCCCAATCGCTTGGCCAAGCGGGAGATCATCAGGAGATGATTCCGTTGATGACCCGGCCGTGGACGTCGGTGAGGCGCAGGTCGCGGCCACCGTAACGGTATGTGAGCGCCTCGTGATCAACCCCCATCAGGTGCAGCACCGTGGCCCACAGGTCGTAAATGTCGCACTTGTCCTCGGTGACATGGTAGCCAAATTCGTCGGTCGCCCCGTAGGCGGTGCCGCCCTTGGTTCCGCCGCCAGCCATCCAGACGCTGTATCCGTAGGGGTTGTGGTCGCGGCCGTTGCTGCCCTGCGAGAAGGGCGTCCGGCCAAATTCACCCGCCCAAATGATGAGCGTCTCATCCAGCAACCCGCGCGTCTTGAGATCCTTGATGAGCCCGGCAATCGGTTGATCGACCTGATGCGCCATCGCCCGGTGACCCCGCTCGAGGTCGCCGTGCTGATCCCACGGATTGGGGCCGTTGCCGGCGCCGATGCCCTCGTTCAGGCAGCTCAACTCGATGAAGCGCACTCCGCGCTCCACCAACCGCCGAGCCAACAGACACTGCAACCCGTAGCCGGCGACCTGCCGGTCGGAGGAGTCCATGCCGTACATTTTTTTCGTGGCCTC
>CAJXAU010000368.1 GCA_913050205.1 uncultured Verrucomicrobiota bacterium | reverse complement strand
AACGATGGTGGCGGTGTTGGCCGCGGCATCTTCGCGCCATTTTTCCACGCCAAACTCTGCGGAGTCGATGCGGATCACGCCGCGCTTGCGAGCGCCGTGTTCGTTGAACACCTTGGCAATGCGGCAGGCCATTTTGACGGCCTCGAGAAATTTGCCGCGCTGCTCTTCGGTTCCCATGGCCGAGTCGCCCACGGTGCCGGGCCACACGGGGGCCACCAGCGAGCCGATGTCGAAACCTTTGCCCTGAATGAGATCGGCAATGCTCTTCAACTCGTCATCGCTGGCCTCGGGATTAGTGTGGGGCAGGAACAAAAAATAGTCGATGCCATCATACTTCTGGCCGTCCACCTCGGCGGCGGCGGTGAGGTCGAGCATGCGCTCGAGGCTGATGGGGGGTTCCTGACCTTCCTCGTCGCCCTTGCCGACGAGACCGGGCCACATGGCGTTGTGTAACTTGAGTGCACTCATGTCTTTGGTATTTATGGAAATGGTATCCGTAAAATGGGTTGGCGATGTTGAGAGAGCCGGGGGCGCAGGTCAAGCCGATGATTTCGCGCTAGGTTCTCCAGTATCGCGTAGTATTACCCTTGTTGTCTGTTCTGCTGCGTTGTTCCTCGACGTGAAAGCAGTAATGTACATACGGTTGCTGACGCCAAGGACTGGTTAGCGGCGCCTCGGAGTAGTACACGAATCCTCTCCGGCCCCTCGGTCAGCTGACCCTTGGGGCTTCTCTCGGTTGCGGTCATGAGGTCGCGTGTTCGTTTCGTCTTCTACAAAAATAGAAAAACACCATGGCCAGCAACGGCCCGGCGATCAACAGGATGTACGCGACGATGTTTGCGTCGGATTCCGCAAGCAGAATGTAGGGGATCGGATGGTTCATTTGTCTTGGCTGTCGGATGGGCTAAACTTTCAGAAAAATCTTTTTGCGGTAGAGTAGATACAACAGACCCCACTTGATGGCCAGTAGCGTGACGGCCAACAACAGCGCCTTGTGTTCGCCGGCGAGCGACAGGACGCCACCGAACAGGTTTTCATTCGTGTAGTCGAAATTTATGAAGGTGGGTGCCATGTAAACGAGGATTGAGTTGGCCCCGATGACGGTAAAAAACAGCGTGCCTTTGCGGAATTGCCACACGTCGACCACGAGGTAAAACAGGCTCAGCAACAGCAGGCTCCACCCGGCGCAGTGCAATACGAACGAGCTGGACCAAAGGTTCTTGTTAATCGGGAAATCGATGTTCCAAAGCCAAGCCAAGCCGAGGCAGACCAAGCCGGCGATGGCCATGAAGCCAGATTTTTTCTTCCCGCCGATGTCGTCGCGACGCAGCCATTGTCCCGTGAGGCAACCGAGCAGCGCCGTGGCGATCGCGGGGATGACGGCGAACAGACCTTCGGGATCGCGGACATCCTTGTACAGTTTGCCCGGGACGACGTGCCGGTCTATAAAGTCGGTCAGCGTGCGGCCGGGGTCGAGGTCGCCCGCACCGAATTCTGGCACCGGAATGAAACGCAGCGCAGCCCAGTAGCCGACGAGCAGCCCCACCACCCAAATCAATTGGGTGCGCCATTGGGTGTTCGCTGCGATCAATGCGGCAAACATGTAGGCCAGACCGATCCGGCCAAGCACACTGGCGTAGCGCATCTCGCCCCAGCCTTCTGCGCTGGCCAAGTCGCGGCTCAGCAGTCGGTTGTACAGAATGCCCAGCAACACGAGCGTCAGTCCACGCTGAATGAAATGGCGATGCAGATTTGCCCGACTGTCGCCTTTGGCCAAGCGGTTGGCGATCGAGTAAACTGTGGACACCCCGGCGATGAACAGAAACAGAGGGAAGATCAGATCGTAAGGCTCGAACCCGTGCCATACGGGGTGTTGCAACCGATTTCCCAGCCAGTCGCTCGCCTCCACTGAGAACAACGCGACCAAACCGACGACAACCGGTTTGCCGCCAATAATCCAAAACATGTCAAAGCCGCGCAGCACATCGAGGCTCCTTAGCCGCTCCGGCGTCCGATTTGTTGTCATACCATGATCCTCGGGCATGGCGAGAAAGTGGAGACGGCAGCCCTCGGAGGCAAGAGCAATACGCTGCCGGGTGAGGCCGCAACAGGCAGCTTGGCCAAGCGCAGGCGGCGGAGGTCAAGTGGCCTAATATTTTGTTCGTGATGGCCGACGACCATGGTTGGATGAACCTTACCTGCCAGGGCAACAAACTGGTGGAGACATCGCATCTCGAGTGCTTGGCCAAGCGGTTGGGGAATTATGCTTGCACCACAGCCTATAGGCGGTTAGGAACTCCGGCCCCTTATCGGGGATTCCCACGATGCCCGCGTGGCGGAATTGGTAGACGCGCATGATTCAGGTTCATGTCCCAGCAATGGGGTGCAAGTTCAACTCTTGCCGCGGGCACCATCTACCTTACCTAGTAGATTCAAGCACTTCCGACAACTTGTTCAATAACAACAAGTATGTCTCATCATCAAGATTCAACGAAGTGTGCCGGTAAGTGTGCCGGTTTGGTTTCTCTCAAGACTTCTTCCAACAAAAAATATACCAAGGTCAAAGACCGACGTGGTCAACCTATCAGGGGGTTGTGGAAGCGTTGCGGTACCTATTACGCACGCGTCACCGTTGAAGATCCAAACGGTATCAGGCGTGATCGGCGCCTTGCATTGGATGCCTCCACACTAAGAGACGCCAAGGAGGCTTTGGCGCGGCTGCGTGCAGAACCTCCAGAGCCCTGCACAGGTAAGAAGAGCGTGC
>CAJXAU010000367.1 GCA_913050205.1 uncultured Verrucomicrobiota bacterium | reverse complement strand
TTGACGATGATCGCCTGGCTCTCGGCGTTGTTACCCCACCAGTTGCAACCGTCTCGCGCGAGCAGGATCACATGGTCATCCCCCAGCATGTACATTTGCTCGCCCGAAGCCGGCATTGGCAACACGCCTCGGATGACCGGGTTGGCCTTGTCCGCCAGATCGATCACCTGCAGCCCGCGCAGTTGGTTGAAGAAATACAGTTTGTTTTTGTGAATGCTCCAGATGTCCGACTCGACCACGTCCCTCGAGCCGCCGCCTGCTCCGTCGCCCTCGTTCTTATCGTTGCTGCTATCGAGATTGTTTTCGCGTCCCGGCTCGGGGGCGACGCCGTCCTCGGTCATGGCGATGTTCGAGCCGTTTTCGACCTGACCATTAAACTCAGTGGTGCCCTTGTAAAAAGCCGCGGGCAGCGTCTCTTTCTCGTCGCCTCGCACGCGGAGCAATTCGTTGGACTTCGCGCTGGCGAGCCGGAAAACCAGCAGACCGCCGGTGCCGTCCACACGTTTGATGGCACGCGGAGTCCAGTTACCACTGCCCAGCCGCGGTCGGCCCTCGAGTGTCACTTTTTTAATACCCTTGGGCACACGCACAGTGACGACCACCTCGCTACCATCGAACTGAATGTTGACGATCTCCGGCCGAACTGGAGTGTCGGGGTTCTCCGGTGCCGCTGTGACGGTGGAGACCGGCGCGATCGCCGGACCGCCCAGCAACAGGGCAAAAAAAGTGAGGATGGCCGGGACACCGACTCGGGGGGATTTGAAAAACCGGGAAAGATTCATAGCAAACGCTCCAGAACAGCGCCTCCGATGAGGAAGCGACAGAGGAAAACTAGACACCTTTCCAGTTCTGCCGTCAAGGGCGGAACACCAGCCTGATGGCCGTCACTAGCTCGCGAGGTGGATCAGGTATTTCTGAATACGGTCGCGTTCGCCCAAGTGCTGCTCCTTTTGGTAGATTTGATGGAGATTGGAGCAAATGCGCATCAGGATCCGGCGCGGCGTGGCGGGAGTGAGAAAATCATTCTCGAACCCGTACCCGCAGCGCTTCAGCCGCTCGGCGCACTCGGCATGAGTGAGAAAGTTGCCGGCATTGAATGGGTCCACGAAGATGGTAAACGTCGGAGACTGCAGCCGGAGTATGAAATGCCCCGGCATGGCAATACCGACCACTGGTAGGTTTAGCCGTCGCGCCACAAACAGGTATACGAGACAGAGGCTGATTGGGTTGCCCAGCCGTCGATCCATCACGCGATTGAGATAGCTGTTCTGTGGGTCGTAATAGTTCGCCTTGTCGCCCCGGAACCGTTCACCACGAAATAGCACCCGGTTGATTGCCATCAATGTTGCCGGGTGGCTTTGCTGTGGGTCGCAGGTATTGCGGACGAACTCCGCATAATCGTCGAGCAGTGCTTGATACTCATGTTGTTGGAAGTGCGGAAATGCTGTCCGCGTCAACAGCCAAATACCCTTTTCCAAGTTCAGATTCTCGCTGCCCCGGTTGCAAAAGGAGACAAATTCCGTGTCGGCACCCTGACGATCCAATTGGGTAATCAATTCCCACGAATGCTGTCTCACAAGGCGGTCACTGCTGTGTAACCCGGCGCTTAGCCAAGGCCGGGCCTCTATGCCGGAGGCCAACAGGGTGCGTCGGACGGAGCGGAAAACCTCGGGATCGGGGTCGGACAACAAACGAACCAAGGCCGCCTTGTCCCGGTCGGAAAGAGAGGCCGGCTCTGCGTGGGTTGCCAACTGAGCCTGCATAACTTGGTTACCCGGCCAGTAGACCAGCCGACCGCCAGCGGGGCAATATCAATTTATTCACAATCGGGCCGGTTTATTCACAGCAACACGACAAATGCAGGCCTTTAAATTGTTACCGGCCGAGAAGTTTTGACGCTGCGGCGTGGTTGGTCTATCAATCCCCGTCCGCAAAGGCGTTGCTTGGCCAAGCGATTCCGTTCGGGCGACGACAAATGACGATCACCGGCATCATCCCCGCCCGATACGCCTCCTCGCGTTTTCCCGGAAAATTGCTCGAACCGCTTGACGGCCGGCCAATCCTGCAGCACGTCGTTGAGAAGTGCCGCTTGGCCAAGCGCCTGGCCGACGTGATTGTGGCCACCGACGACCAGCGGATTGCGGATGCGCTGGCTAATGTTTGCCAGGTGGAAATGACGCGCGAAGACCACCCAAGCGGCACCGATCGGGTGGCCGAGGTGGTTCAGCGCTGTGAGTTGGGGGCGGTCGTTAATGTGCAGGGGGACGAGCCGATGATCGATCCGGACGTGATCGATGCCGTGGCCGCCCGGCTGGATGGCAGTGAGATGTCAACTGCCGCAGTGCCGATTCGGCAAGCGGAGGAGTGGGAAAATCCCAATGCGGTGAAAGTCGTTGTCAATGCGTCCGGCCACGCACTATACTTCTCGCGGCGTACGATACCGTATTTGCGCGATGCCGCCGATGCCTCCAGCATGGAGCAGTTGGCGGCGTTTCCTTTTTTGAAGCACCTTGGAATATACGGCTATCGGCGGGAGACGCTGTTGCGGCTGGTCGGGTGCCCGGTTTCCCCGCTGGAGGAGGCAGAGAAACTGGAGCAATTGCGGGCGCTCGACAACGGTATCCCAATCGCGGTTGCGGTGGTGGCCCACGACAGCGTGGGCATCGATACCCCGGAGGACCTTCAGCAGGCGCGCGAACAATTTAAGACAATATCGTGAAACACATTTTTGTGACAGGCGGCGTGGTGAGTTCCCTTGGCAAGGGGCTGAC
>CAJXAU010000366.1 GCA_913050205.1 uncultured Verrucomicrobiota bacterium | reverse complement strand
GGCCTAACCTTTCAACAACTTGGCCAAAGTTTCCCCCACCAATTGCGGGTTGGCCTTGCCGCGGCTGGCTTTCATGACCTGTCCCTTGAGGAAGTTGATGGCGTTTTCCTTGCCGTTGCGCACGTCATCGGCCGGGCCGGGGTTCGCATCGATTGCGTCCTGACACCATTTCTCCAGTTCACCGGTGTCGCTGACCTGGGCCAGACCCTTGGCCTCGACGATCGCCTTGGGCGAACCGCCGTTCTCGAACAGTTCGGCGAACACCTCCTGCCCTCCCTTGCTGCTGATCGTGCCGCCGTCGATGATCTCGACCAGTTCGCGGATGGCCTCGGGGCCGAACTTGAGGGCGTCGACCGAGGTCTCGGTCTCAGTCAATTGCGCCTGCAGATTGTTAATGACCCAGTTGGCCACGGCCTTGGCGTTTTTTGAGCCATCGACCGCTTTTTCAAAAAAATCGCCCAGCGGCACGTTGCCAATGAACACCTCGGCATCCTGTGCGGGGATGCCGTAGTCAGCGACAAAGCGCTGCTTGCGGGCGAGCGGCAACTCGACGATGTGCGTACGCACCTCGGCCAACCACTCGTCGCTCGGGCGCAACGGCATGAGATCCGGCTCGGGAAAGTAGCGGTAGTCGTGCGCGTGTTCCTTGGATCGCATCGTCTCGGTGATGCCGGCATCGTCATCCCAACGGCGGGTCTCCTGCACCAGCGAGCCGCCGGACTCGAGCGTTTCGATTTGGCGGGGCACCTCGTAGTTGATGGCCCGGCGCACCCCGCTGAAAGTGTTCATGTTTTTGATCTCCACCTTGGTGCCCAGCTCGGTGGTGCCCTTCGGCCGGACGCTGATGTTGACATCGCAGCGTACCATGCCCTTTTCCATGTCACAGTCGCTGATACCGCCGTAGATCAGGATGTCCTTGAGCGCGTTGAGGTACTCGTACGCCATGTCCGCACTACGGAGGTCCGGCTCGGAAACGATCTCCAACAGAGGCACTCCAGCCCGGTTAAAGTCCACCCCGCTGTGTTGGTCAAAGTGATTGTTTTTACCAACGTCCTCCTCAAGGTGAGCGCGAGTGATGCGCACCCGCTCGATGCCGCCCTCGAATTCGAAATCAACATGACCGGTCGAGGTGGACGGAAAATCGAACTGAGTGATTTGGTAATCCTTGCAGACGTCGGGATAAAAATAGTTTTTGCGATCGAACTTCGCAAACTTGGGCACCTCGCAGTTGAGCAGATACCCGGTCAGCGCCGTGAGCTGCAATGCGCGCTCGTTCGGCACAGGCAACACGCCGGGCATGCCGAGGCAGACCGGACAGACGTTTGTGTTCGGATCCGCGCCAAATTCATTGGCGCAACCGCAGAACATCTTGGACTGGGTCTTAAGCTGGCAGTGGGTTTCCAACCCGATGACGGCTTCGTATTCCATTAGAGCGCAGCCCTTTCGTTGTGCCACGGGGTGGCTTGTTCGTAGGCGTGGGCGATCCTGAGCAACTCCTGTTCGCCGAACGGTTTCCCGAGCAACTGCAGCCCGACCGGTAGCTTGGGATCGCTGGTAAATCCGCACGGCAGACTGATGCCGCACGTGCCGGCCAGGTTGCATGAGATGGTGTAAATATCGGAGAGGTACATCTGCAGTGGGTCGCCTGTTTTTTCACCCGCCTTGAACGCCGTATACGGCACGGTCGGGGTGATCAGCGCATCGACTTTTTCCAGCGCCGAATCGAAGTCCCGCTTGATGAGCGTCCGCACCTTTTGTGCGCGGATATAATATGCGTCGTAGTAACCGCTGCTCAGCACGTACGTGCCGAGGATGATTCGGCGTTTCACCTCTTCGCCAAAGCCGGCACCGCGGGTGTTGCAGTAAAGCGAAAACGGATCGTCGCCCTCGACGCGATCGCAGTAGCGTATACCGTCGAAGCGAGCGAGGTTCGCACTGGCCTCGGCCGTGGCCAAAATATAGTAGGTCGCCACGCCGTACTCGGCGTGAGGCAGGCTCACCTCCTCGATCTCCGCCCCAAGCGATTCGTACTGCTTCACCGCCGCCTCAAACGCAGCGCGCACCTCGGGGTCGATGCCCTCGCCGAGGTACTCCTTCGGCAGGCCCAGTTTGACGCCCTTAATGTCCCCCTCCAGTCCGGCGGCGTAGTCCGGCACGTCGGCAGGCACGCTGGTGGAATCCCTCGGGTCATGCCCGGCGATGACGCCAAGCAGCGTCGCCGTGTCGCGCACGGTTTTACCCATCGGGCCGACTTGGTCGAGCGACGAGGCGAACGCAACCACGCCGTAGCGCGATACCCGCCCGTAGGTCGGCTTCATGCCAACGCAGCCGCAAAGCGCGGCCGGCTGGCGAATGGAACCACCGGTGTCGGTGCCGATACTACCGAAACATTCCTGCGCCGAGACCGCTGCAGCGCAGCCTCCGCTGGAGCCGCCCGGCACACGCTCAGCATCCCACGGGTTGCCGGTCGGGCCAAACGCCGAGTTTTCCGTCGAGCTGCCCATGGCGAACTCGTCCATGTTTACCCGGCCGAAGATCACCGCCCCGGCCTCGCGAAGTTTTTGAACGACTGTACCGTCGTAAGGCGAACGAAAGTTGCCGAGAATTTTTGATGAGCAGTTGGCCGGCTGGTCCTTGACGCAAAAAATGTCCTTGAGCGAAATCGGTACGCCGAGCAGAGGCTGCTCTGCATGGGGCGCGCCCTTGGCCAAGCGCTCGTCGGCGGCGGCCGCTTGGCCAAGCGCATCCTCGCGGTCGATGCTCATGAAGGCATTGA
>CAJXAU010000365.1 GCA_913050205.1 uncultured Verrucomicrobiota bacterium | reverse complement strand
TCGGCTGGGGGTGATCTTCGGGAGAGACAGCGTTTTTTACAACATTCCAAATGCCCGGCGGTTAGAGTCATTGACTTTCGCTTGGCCAAGCGGCAAAGCTTTGCGCCGTTTCGCTGGCCAAGCGCTTGGCCAAGCGAAGATACTCCATCCATTATTCTACAATGATCCATCGAATGATCTCACTGGCCGCAATTGGCCTCGCCTCTGTAATCCTGATCGGCTGCGGTTCCGGAGGGAACGAAAACGGCTCCGGCGGACCGGGTGGCCCCGAGCTGAAAATCCTGAAAATAACGGTCGGCTCCGAACCGGAGGATGTGGACCCGCACGTTGTTACGGGTGTTCCCGAGCACCATATCATCGCCTCGCTGACCGAAGGTCTGGTTGCCGAGGATCCGGTTGACCTACATCCGGTTCCGGGTGTGGCGGAAAAATGGGACATCTCCGAGGACGGCAAGGTGTACACGTTTCACTTCCGTGAGAATGCCAAGTGGTCGAACGGGGATGCGGTCACTGCGAACGACTTTGCGATGTCGTACAAGCGCATCCTCACCCCTGCTCTTGCCTCAAAGTATGCGTACATGCTGTTTGTCATGGAGGGTGCCGAGGATTACAGCTCCGGCAAGTTGACGGATTTCTCCAAGGTTGGGGTCAAGGCGCTGGATGAGCGGACGCTTCAAATCACGCTGAACGCACCGACGCCCTACTTTCTCTCGCTGCTCAATCACTACACTTGGTTCCCCGTCCACATTGCCACGGTGGAAAAGCACGACGGGATGACCAAGCGCGGCAGCGGCTGGACAAAGCCTGAAAACTTCGTGGGCAACGGAGCGTTCACCTTGAAGTCATGGGAACTCGACCGGAAGTTGGTCGTAGTAAAAAGCAAGACTTACTGGGACGCCGCCACGACCAAGCTGGACGAGATTCACTTTTATCCCATCCAACTGGAGACCACGCAGGAGAACACGTTTCGCGCGGGGCAGATCCACAATATTTACAATCTCCACAACGACAAGATTGAAACCTACAAGGCCAACTACGTTGATGAGTTGCGTATCAAGCCACACTTGGCCTCGTATTTTTATCGCTTCAACGTGACTCGAAAACCGTGTGACGATGTTCGCGTACGGAAGGCGCTCGCCATGGCGATCGACCGCGAAAGTCTCGTGAAAAACGTGACAAAGGGAGAGCAGATGCCGGCGGATTTCTTCACGCCACCCGGAGTTGCCGGCTACACGGCCCGGGCCCGGATCGGCGGTAACGTCGAGGAGGCCCGGCGCCTTCTGGCCGAGGCAGGCTACCCCGATGGCAAGGGCTTCCCTTCGCTGGATCTTCTCTATAACACCACCGAGGGCCATCGCATCATCGCCGAGGCAATTCAGCAGATGTGGAAGAAAAACCTGAACATCAATGTGACGCTGCAAAATCAGGAATGGAAAGTATACCTCGACCGACAACGCGAGATGGATTACCAAGTGAGCCGTGCCGGATGGACGGGTGACTATCCTGATCCGAACACCTTCCTCGACATGTGGACGTCGTGGAGTCAGCAAAACCAAACCGGCTGGTCCAAGCCGGAGTACGACGCGCTGATCCGCAAGGCCGCAGTCACCAAGGATCCCGCTGCACGGCTCGAGGTGTTTCAACAAGCGGAGGAAATCCTGATGGACGAACTGCCGATAATCCCCATCTACATTTACACCCGCGTCTATGCGCTGCATCCTGCGGTGAAAAACTGGCATGCCAACGTGCTGGATCATCATCCGTGGAAGCATGTGGACCTCGACCTGAGCAAGTTGAAAGAATAGGTACCGACCCACCCCGCTTGGCCAAGCGCAGGCACGATGTTCGTTTTCATTTTACGGCGAATCCTTGAGACCATCCCGGTTTTGCTGTGCGTCGCGGCGATGACATTTTTCATGTGTCGCCTGGCCCCGGGCGGCCCGTTTGACGACGACAAACAGGTCACAGCCGAAGTGCGCGAGCAGTTGAACAAGCAGTTCAACTTGGACAAGCCTCTGTATGTTCAATTCTACCAGTATCTGGTCAACCTCCCGAAGCTGCAGTCATTCAAGTACCCCAACCGAACGGTCGGGGACATCATCAAGCAAAAGTTCCCTGTCTCGTTCAAACTCGGTTTTTTTGCCATCACGATCGCGCTTGGCATTGGAGTTCTGTTCGGCGTCATTGCCTCGCTGAAGCCCAACTCTTTTATTGATTATATTCCTTCCTCCCTCGCGATGATCGGGATCTGTCTGCCGACATTCGTGATGGGGCCGATCCTAATGTACATCTTCGCACTCAAACTTAAATTACTGCCGGCCACCGGCTGGGGTGGTTTTGACGGGGATGCAATTTTCCATGCGGACATGATCCTGCCGTCGCTGACACTTGGCCTCTTTTACGCCGCCTACATTTCGCGACTCACCCGTGGCGGCATGCTCGATATCCTCACGCAGGACTACATCCGCACAGCCAAGGCCAAGGGAGCTTCCGGCCTGCGTGTAATTGTAAAGCACGCGATGCGCGGCGGCCTGCTCCCAGTGATCAGCTTCATGGGACCGGCGGTGGCTGGGTTGATCGCGGGATCGTTCGTCATCGAGACCATTTTCAACATCCCCGGCCTCGGTAAGGACTTCGTGCAGAGCGCGTTCAACCGGGACTACACGCTAGTGCTCGGGGTGGTTATGTTTTACGCGACACTCATCGTCCTGCTCAACCTGGTAGTTGACATCCTGCAGGTCACCCTCAACCCGAAACTCAAGTTCAATTCCTGACCG
>CAJXAU010000364.1 GCA_913050205.1 uncultured Verrucomicrobiota bacterium | reverse complement strand
GGTAGCGCTCACGCAGGCCTTCGCTGATGCGACCGGGGGCGCGGTCTGTAGTGCGGCCACCACGGCTGCTTATTGCCTTGCGGGCGGCTGCACGCTCGGCTTCGCTGAGTTTGCCATCGCCGTCCTTGTCGAATCGCTTGATGATGGACTCACGGGTGGGTCGATCGGGGCGACGATCGCTTTGCTTACCGGCTTCCTTCTTGGCCGGAGCCTTGTCGGTTGCCGCCTTTTCCGCCTGGGCGGTGTTCAGGCTGACGCTGAGCAGGGCTGCCACAGCGAGTGTTCCTAATGTCTTGATCTTCATGATTTTTCTTTCTGTTTGTTTAGTCTACAAATGTCATCGATGACTGGAAGGTTAAACGCCGCCCGGGGAGAAAAGTTACAAAAGTCTCTTCGAAAAACGATTCGCAGTTGACGCCGCTTGGCCAAGCGGACTTAAATCGCGGGATGAAGTTGCGTAACAAAGGGTTCACCCTGATTGAGTTGCTGGTCGTCATAGCCATTATTGCAATTCTTGCCGGGCTACTGCTGCCCGCCCTGGCCAAGGCCAAGCAAAAGGCACACGGCATCTCCTGCCTGTCCAACATCAGGCAGATCTCACTGGCGACCATGTACTACTGTGAAGACTACGACGGACGCATGCTTCAGGTGCTTGGCCCGGGCAAGCCGTACTGGTTTCACGCCATCGCACCGTACCTCGGCGACAAGCGATACGTGGACGACCCTCAGGCCGCCTACGAGGGATCGATGAAGACGGTCATCTGCCCGACCGTCAAGAAACGCGCCCCGCAGGGTGGCGGCAACTGGGGGGACAACGACACCAACTGGTCGTTCTGGTGGGGAGCGTTCGGTAAATCCAAGGCGGAAGGCAGCTACACGATCAACGCCTGGATGCAGGACCCCAACAAGAGTTTTTATGCGCCGAGTTCCGCCACGGAAAAAGCCAAGTACTGGCAGCAGTACTCCAACGCAAGTTCTGATGTGCCGCTATACGGCGACGGCAACTGGGTGGACGCCTGGCCGCGACCGACCGACCCGCCCCCCCAGAATTATAGTGGTAAAAAGACCAGTGCCGACAACGGCATGCGCCGCTACTTTGTCAACCGCCACAACTACTCGATCAACGCCGGATTCGCCGACGGGCACACGGAGAAAGTCACCCTGCGCGGGTTGTGGGATCAAAACTGGTACCGCGGCTACGCGTTGACCCGTGAGCCCAAGCTGCCCAAGCGCTAATTTACAAACCAATACCGCTTGCACTTCGCGGCGATTTCGTTTCGGTTCTCCGGAGCCAATGATTCGAACGATTTTTTTTGCAACGCTCCTGCTCCCCCTCGCGCTTGGCCAAGCGCACGGCGCCGACTGGAACCAATACCGCGGCCCCAACGGTTCCGGCTTGGCCAAGGACAGCCAGCCTCCCGTCAAGCCGTCCGACGAAAATCTTGCGTGGAAAACTGAAGTCAGCCCCGGCTTCTCCGCGCCTGTGTTGTCAGCCAAGCGCATCTTCCTCACCGGCCTAGCCAAGGGCCGGTTCATCACCCTCGCGCTGGACAAGGCCAACGGCAAACTCCTTTGGCAGAAAAAAGCGCCCAAGGTTGAACTCGAAAAAGTGCACAAGGCCAGCCACCCCGCTGCCTCGACGGCACTCGTGAGCGGCAACCGGGTGTTCGCCTACTTCGGCTCATACGGCCTGCTCTGCTACGACCTCGACGGAAAGCTACTCTGGAAAAAACCGATCCCCACGCCGAAGACCCTATACGGCATGTCGACTTCTCCAATCGCGCACGGCGACCTTGTCATCATGGTGCTGGACAATGATGCGAACCTTCCCGACAGCCGGTTGAGCCAATCCAAAGTCGTCGCTTTCCGCCAGTCCGACGGTGCAGTCGCCTGGGAAATCCCACGCCCGTTTCACCGCAGCGGCTGGTCGACCCCGATAATCTGGCGGCACGATCAAGGCACCGAGTTGGTCGTCCTCGGCAATAGTCGAGTCAGCGGTTACGATATGGAGAGCGGCACTCAAAAATGGTTCGTCCCCGGTTTCTCCCGCGAAACCATCTCCACACCGGTCGCCGGGAAAAATGTCCTGTACGTCTCCTCCTCCAAGCTGGGTGGCGGCGCGGATATCCAGCCGGATCCCTTGCCGTTCTGGAAGGCAGTGATCCAGTTTGACAAAAATGGCGACGGTAAACTCGAACGCAAGGAAATGACCGGCCATTTCACGTTTCCAATTCGCCCCGAATTACCACCGGGCCACCCCGGCTTTGGCATCCCGCTGCCCGACGACAAGCGTCGCCGTGAAGAACGGCTCGACGGATTCTTCCGTGGCACCGATCGCAACCGGGACGGCTTCTGGAGCAAGGAGGAATTCATCGGCAATATGCGCGGGGGCCGAGGCAAGCCAATGCTCATCGCCATCCGTCCCGGCGGACGCGGCAACATCACCGACACCCATCTCAACTGGGAACTCAACCGAAGCATCCCCGAGATTCCCTCGCCGCTGCTATACGACGAGGTCATCTACATGGTTCGCAACGGCGGACTGCTCGCCGCAGTCGATGCCAAAAACGGCAAACTGCTCTACCGCGAGCGCCTCAATGCGCCGGGTCAGTTCAGTGCCTCCCCCATCGGGGCGAACGGGCACGTCTACCTCAGTTCCAACCGAGGCGTGATCACAGTCGTAAAACACGGACGCGACTTCAGCAATGTCCACCAATACGACCTCAAGGACGCCATCCACGCCACCCCCGCCATCGACAAAAAAACCCTCTACGTCCGCAC
>CAJXAU010000363.1 GCA_913050205.1 uncultured Verrucomicrobiota bacterium | reverse complement strand
GAAGGTCGCGCCGGCAATCTCACCGCACGCGTAAAACCCGAGCGGCTGGATCGGCGCCTCGATGATCTGCAGGTCGTGGAGCAAAACTTCGCCCGCCGGCGCCGGCCGCAGTTGGATGAGAAAACCACGCTGCACAATCACACCATCGACAAGGCCCTACGCATGATGCGTTCAGACCAAATCAACGCATTCGATGTCACGCAGGCACCAGCCGCCACGCGCGATGGTTTCGGTAAAACTCCTTTTGGCAACGCCTGCCTAGCCGCCGTGCAGCTCATCGAGACCGGTGTTCGTTGTGTGGAGGTTACCCTCAATGGCTGGGATACCCACGCCAATAACCACGCCTTTGTGGCCGAGCAAAACGCCATTTTGGATCCCGCCCTCGCCGGTCTGATCCGCGAATTACGCGCGCGCGATCGCCTGAAAGATACCCTCGTGGTCTGCGCCGGCGAATTTGGGCGCACGCCCAAGATCAACGCCGCCGATGGCCGGGATCATTGGCCCACCGGCTTTTCCATCGCCCTCGCCGGTGGCGGAATCCGGCGCGGTTATGTGCACGGCGAAACTGATCCGGAAGGCGTAAGCAAGGAACCCGGCAAGGCCGTCGGCGTTGCAGACGTGCACGCCACGCTCCTGCATGCTCTGGGTATTGATACTTTCAAGGAACTGATGACCCCCGTCGGCCGCCCCATGGGCCTGACCGACGGCATCCTGGTCCCGGAACTGATGACCCCGGCCTAAGCAGGGAGAGGAGGTGCTCCCCTCTCACTCCGCAGTTGTCACCCCTCCCTACCCGCCGTAGCATCGCGGCATGCAATGGACTGTTCGTTTTCTACTCGTGTTTGGAATGATCCTCGGCTCGCTGGTTTCAGCCAAAGGTCCCGAGGTTCAAAAGCCCAATGTGGTGTTCATCCTGACGGACGATCAGGCACCCTGGGCGCTCGGCCTTTCTGGGCATCCACACGCCGACACACCCCATCTCGACAAGCTATTCAAGCAGGGCATGTGGCTCAAGAAATCGTACGTCGTCACCCCCGTTTGTAGCCCATCTCGCACCAGCCTGATGACCAGCCGTTACGGCAGTGAGCTGGGCGTCACGGACTGGATTCATCCGCGCAATGAACCCGACCTGGGCCTGAACCCTAAAACCGTGACCTGGACCGAGGCCATGCAGTCCGCCGGCTATCGCACGGGGCTAGTGGGCAAATGGCATCTGGGTGTGCCGGACAAGTTTCACCCCACCAAGACCGGTTTCGATTATTTCATGGGTTTCCGCACCGGCGGCAACAAGGTCATCCGCCCCACGCTCGAGGTGAATGGCAAAGATCAGCAGGTCGATGGCTACACTTACGATATCCTCACCGACGACGCCCTGCGGTTCATCGACCGCAACAAAGATCGCGCGTTTTTACTTTGTCTCCATTACCGTGCCCCGCACACCGCGTGGTTACCGCAGCCGGATAGCGACCGGAAGCCGTTTGAAAATCTGGACCCGAAAATCCCAAACCCAGATTTCCCCAACCTCGATGTCGAACGCGTAAAGCGCATGACGCGCGATTATCTTGGCAGTGTAAAAGGCATAGACCGCAACGTGGGGCGTGTCTTGAAACATTTGGATCAGCTCCAACTCGCCGAAAACACCATCGTGGTCTTTACCAGCGACCACGGCTACAGCATGGGCCACAACGGCATCTGGCACAAAGGCAACGGGCACTGGGCTCTCAAGCCCGCACCGCCTGTAACCAACCCCAACATCCCGCGCAACCAACGGCCGAACATGTACGACAACTCGATCTTCGTGCCCACCGCCGTCCGATGGCCCGGTAAGATTGCGCCCAACTCTAAATTGGATTTACCCGTGGCCAATCTCGATTGGTACCCTACCCTACTCAACCTCACCGGCGTGCCATTGCCCAAAGGCGAAACCATCCGTGGCCGAGATATCACGCCCGCGCTATTGGGCAAGGACATCGAATGGCCGGATGTCTGCTATGGCGAATACAGCACCCATCACCAGTCCAAAACCCACATGCGCATGATCCGCACATCCAATTGGAAGTTGGTCCGCGATTTTCTGAATCCGGAACGTGATGAGTTGTTTGATTTGAAAAATGATCCAGCCGAATCACGCAATGTGATCGGCCAAAAGAAAAACGCCGCCGTCGTCAGGGAACTCCACACCCAAATCCTTACCCGTATGAGGGCCGTGAAGGATCCTGTACTGAACAAGATCAAACCCTAACTCTGCGACCGCAGCAGGAGTCACCCAAGCCTGCTAATCACCAGTTTGAGCGGCGGCTGACACGAAAGCCTTTTGACTTTGCTCAGCCATTGACGGACGATCCGCTCATGAGATTTTCACGCCGCGATTTTCTGCAACACTCCGCTGCGGTCGCCGCCGGTTTTGGTGGGTTGCAAACCCTCAGCGCAAACCAATCCGACAAGGACGCCCTGCGTACCGAAGGCTACGGTGAATTGCAGCCTGATCCGGACCAGATTCTAGAACTGCCCAAAGGCTTCCGCTACCGTATCATTTCTCAGGCAGGTGAGCTGATGAATGACGGTCTGGTTGTGCCTGGAAAACCGGACGGAATGGCCGCCTTCCCTGGCCCCAAGGGCACGACAATTCTGGTGCGCAACCACGAGATCAATCCGGCCGTAACACCCACCGCAGGCCCCTTTGGCAAGGACAACAATAAGCTCACTGACGCGATTCGCGCCAAATTGTACGATCCCGGCGAACGCCCCAATTTAGGTGCCCGCGTGCCCTGCCTCGGCGGCACTACCA
>CAJXAU010000362.1 GCA_913050205.1 uncultured Verrucomicrobiota bacterium | reverse complement strand
TCCTTCACGAGGCCACGGATGCGAACGCGACCTTCGATCGGGCTCGTCCAGCCAACCCCCACCGGGCCATCCGCCGCCGGATGCACAAAAAAGGTCCTCGGCGGCAGCGTGGTCCACGCCGCGATCGGCGTGTCGTTTGCGTTGACAAAAACAGACGGCAACGGGTCGATACGCCAGACGTGGTTGCCGGCCCGGTTTTCGTTATCCTTCACCGACACGGTGAGCAGTTTGCCCGGCTGGCGTGCGTCGAGGAATGCCCACGTTCGCGGATTACCAAGCCGGTCCGCGTGCGGATTGCCGGCGAGAAAATCATCGATGACATCGTGCGTCACATTCCAGTTACTCTCCTCGCCACCAATCTCGGTCAACGCCCACTCAACGATCGTCGTGTCCGCCCCGTAATTGCCGTTCGGGTCAACAATAAGCTGGATCATGTCGCCCCGGCGCACGGTCAGTTCGTCAATGGAAAACGACTGTTCCTCGCGAACATTTATCAGCCCCTTGGCAAGCTGCGTGGCCGGCTGACTGTCCAGTTTGGCAAACTTCGCGGAAGCGGCGGTAAGCGCCTTTTTGGATTGGGCCACTTTTTGTTCCAGCTCGGTTTTTCGTTTGTTCCACTCAGCCACACGCGCGTTTAATTCCGCCGAATTCTTCAGCGGCATCAGGTCGGTGATGGGCTTGTTGCCCTCTGAGCCGGGGAAGGAATACACCGTGCTGGCGAAGATTCCATACAGCCCGTAATAGTCCCGCGCCGAGATGGGATCGTATTTGTGATCATGGCAGCGTGCACAGGCGATCGTCAGGCCGAGGAATGATTTGCCCAGTGTATCGATCGTGTCCTCGATGGTGAGGTAGTGATCCTTTTTCGCATCGTGCCCGTGCCGCCGAGAGATGGCGAGGTAACCGGTGGCGGTGACCAATTCGCTGTACTGCTCCGGCGAAATTTTCGGGTCGGCCTTGGCCAAAATATCACCGGCCAACTGCTCACGGATGAATTGGTCGAACGGTTTGTCTCCGTTGAAGGCGCGGATGACGTAGTTGCGATAGCGCCATGCGTCGGCCACCGGCATGTCGGTGTTTTCGCCGGCGGTGTCTGCGTACCGGACGACGTCAAGCCAGTGCCGCCCCCAGCGTTCGCCATAGCGTGGTGAGGCCAGTAAACGCTCGACCACATGCGCGAATGCCCGGGGCGAGGTATCCTGCAGGAAAGCGTCCACCTCGGCCGGAGTGGGCGGCAGGCCGGTGAGGTCGTAGGTCGCACGGCGGATCAGTGTGCGTTTGTCCGCTTGGCCAAGAGGCTCCAGCCCGGCGGCCTCCAGATCTGCGAGTAAAAAGCGGTCAAGATCGGACCTTGGCCAAGTGCTGTCTCGCACACTTGGCACGACCGGTTTGCTTGGTTTCTGGAATGACCAGTGCGAACCGGCCCCGGCCTTCGCTTGGCCAAGCCCGACATCGCCCCGGCCTCCGGCTTGCTGCGCCAGCGTCAAAACCAACAGGCTTGCTATGAAAACCGAACGCTTCATTCGTTTAAGGGGCACGGCGAGGCTAACGTTCGACCGTAGCCGTGCAATACCAAATTCGCTACTTCCAAAGCCGATCTTTAAGGGCAAGTTCCAAATTACCCAAGTCATACCAGCGGAGTGCGCCGGGTATGATGTGGTCGACCATGTCACTGCGCAACGGCTTGGCCACCACGTCGTCAACCCAACTGTTCACGGGCGACTGCTGCAGGATCGTCTGTTCAATTCGATCGTCAAGAAAAGCCGCATGCAGCGCCACCGGGGCGGCTGCATGGATGCCAACCAGCCTGATTCCCCCCACCCGGGCATCACCGACGTTCGCCAGAAAATCCACCACCGAGAGCAGATCGCCGACTCGTTGGCCAAGCAGCGGTCGCCCAATGTGCGTGGCTACATTGGCCGTACGATGTGAGTGACTCTGATATTTTGCGTTGCTTCCGGCGTCCCGCGTCTCGCCAAAGCCTCGCAAGTCCACCGTGATGACCGCTGTTTTATCATTCAAAAACTCTCGGGCGAGCGTCGATTTCACTACCCTTTTCATGCCCCGACCATCGCTGATGATGACAACGTCCAGCCGTCGGTTGCCGTGGTTGGGAGGACGGAATAGCAGCGCGGGAACCGGCATGCCATCCGGTTGCTGAAACACAAATTTATCCACCTGCGCCCAGTCAATTTTGACTTGGCCATCGCGCTGGACGGTTGCGCTGGGACGATTCATCGGAAGGCCGATCAACTCACGGACCTTGGCCAAGGTCTTGGCCTTGTCTCCTTTCCAAAACTGTTCACGCTTCCAAGCCAAGCGCTTGGCCAAGCGTAGGTTGATCGCAGCGACATCCACTTCGTTATTGAACTCCCGGTACACCTGCCCGCTCTCCGTTACCTGCAATTCCGCATCGCTGAATAGCTTGATGTCCGCCGGCTCGATTACAGAAAACGGCTCGCCGTAAAGCCATTGCAGCATCCAGCGCGTGGCCTCCCGCCGGTGGCCAACGTGCATGCCGTGTTTTGCCTCGGCCTCGTGGTAGCCAAAGCGGTCCGCTTGGCCAAGCGCGGAGAAAACCGCCCGGGCGTCGCGCACGGTCTCGCGGGTGGAATCGATTTCAAAAAAATCCTCGGTCGCCGCAAGAATCTGGGTCGGCCGCGGAAAGCGCATCAGCGAATAGTCAATGTGGTCGATGCCATGCAGCCCTTCGCAGGCGAGGTGTTGGCACCCGTCGGACGGCCCGCTTTTGCCGGTAAACTTGTCGGTGCGCTGCATGGTGTAGCACGACGG
>CAJXAU010000361.1 GCA_913050205.1 uncultured Verrucomicrobiota bacterium | reverse complement strand
TCACCAACATCTCGCTCGCGATGAAGGAGTTGGTGAAGGGCACCATGGATTACACCATGCTGCTGGCCATTTTTGGCTCCAGCACACTAATCGCTGGGTTGTTGCTGTTTTTTTGCACCAAGTGGTTCAACCGGGAAACGGTGCTTTTCCGCATGTAACCCGCCGCTTGGCCAAGCGCTTGGCCGGCTATACACAAAATAAACTGGTTCGGCACCGCGCTTGGCCTGACAATACCCCCGCGCGCGCACGGCGCGTGCACGGAAATGAAAGCCAAGATTGTCATCACCCCGAAAAAAGCGGTGCTCGATCCTCAGGGGAAAACGGTGCAAACCGCGCTGGAGCACATGGGCTACGAAGGCGTGAACGATGTTCACGTCGGCAAATACCTCGAGATCGAGCTTGAGGGAGACGACGCTGAGGCGTGGAAGCCAAGGATCGACGAGGCCTGCCACAAGCTGCTGAGTAACCCGGTGATCGAGGATTACCACTTCACCATCGAGTAACCGATGCGCTTCGCCGTACTTCAGTTCCCCGGCTCCAACTGCGACCAGGACTGCGTCCACGTGCTGGGAAACGTACTCGGGCAACAGGCTGATTATCTCTGGCACAAGGAGGAGTCGCTCGGGAATGCCGACGCCGTAGTCGTGCCCGGGGGATTTAGCTACGGCGATTATCTCCGCACTGGTTCCATCGCCCAGATCAGCCCGGTGATGAACGCCGTGAAACAATTTGCCAACGACGGCGGACTGGTCATCGGGATTTGCAATGGCTTCCAGATTCTCTGCGAAACCGGCCTGCTGCCGGGTGCGCTGGTTCGCAACCGTTCACTGCAGTTTCGTTGCGAGCAGGTTTACCTGAAAGTCCCCACGCAAAACTCACCGTTCACCCGCGAGATTGAGGCCGGTGGCGTGATCCGCGTGCCCATCGCCCACGGGGAGGGCTGCTACTTCGCAGACGAAGAGTCACTGGTCAGGCTCCAGTCCAACGACCAGATTCTATTCCGGTACGTGACAGCCGAAGGTGAGCCAACCGAGGAGGCCAACCCGAACGGGTCACTGCTCAACATAGCCGGGATTTGCAACGAGGCCCGTAATGTCTGCGGCATGATGCCCCACCCGGAACGGGCCAGCGAAAGCATCCTCGGAGAGGACGACGGATTGAGGATTTTCGAGGGCATGCTTCGCCATTTTGAGGGTAAACCGGTCGCAGCCGAACCGGAACCAGCTGTATAATTGGTTATTTATTGACTATAATAATCAAAACTATTTTTAAATCTCAGGGGTTGCTTTCATTTAAAATCGGGTTAGGTTTGGCGTTCAGCGACCTGTGGCGTCCCCCTCCCATCCCAGCCATGGGTCGTAGGTCGTCGGCAACCTCCACACCCATCCCCTTGCCGGCGGCCGCTTTTTTTTAGCCTAATTGCCTTACCGGAAGCGCCTCGTCCGGCGTGGCATCAATGTGACGGAAGCCCGGTCGCATCACCAAAAACCAGACGCCCACTCCCAGCAGCGTTCCCATAATGGTGTCCCAGATGAAATGCTGCTTGGTGGTAAGCACGCTCACCCACAATCCCGCCCAAGCTGGCCAAAGCAGCCAAACGGCCCACGTCCATTTTCGCTGAATCCACCAGCGCGCCACGCCGGTGGCAATGATCAAACTTTGAGCAATATGCAGGCACGGCCAGGCGTTGAACGGCTTGTCCAGCGCGTGGAATGACTTGAACAGAAACTGGTAAATTGGCGTCATCTGCTCGAGGTTCAATTGCCATCGCAGGTCGATGTCTGCCGGGAAAAAGAAAAAGAACGGGAAGGCGATCCAACTGGAAATCACCCAGCCCTGCGCCATGACCAACGACTCAGCACGCCCGCGGTCATTTTTCCGCGCAGCATAAAACCCGAAGTAATAGGCGAAGAGCGACAGGTAAAACCAGATCGACCAGTCGACCACAGGAATCTTGTAATCGATAAACCGCCCCTCGCTGTCCTTGAAGAGCGATTTTGGATCCCATGCCGTGCGCTCGTCCTGTTGGGAAACTTTAAGTGTGTGCCGCTGATCCACAGTCTCGGCGCTGAGCGGCGTGTGCTCCGCCCAGGCTGCCATTCGGTTGAACACCATGTATGGGCTGATAAGAACCAGCACCATGAACATCAACAGGAATGGATAGAGCAGTCCGTTCGCCGCTTCGCGGCATTTCCAGAGAGGTTTCCAGAGCCGCCAAAACCGGGCTCCGAAAGGGATCGGGTTGGGATCGCTCACGGGCGATTATCGCTTGGCCAAGCGGCCTGCATCGCGCTGGCCGCTGCCTTTTTTGCCTTGGTCACCCAGTTCCTTTCGCATCGCTTGGCCAAGCGCCTGCATCTTGGCGACCACCTTCGGGTGCTTGGCCTTCACGTCGGTCGACTCTCCGATGTCCTCCTCGAGGTTGAACAGCGAGAGGCCGATCTTTGCCTGGCTGTACTTGGTCGGGATGCCACCGGTACCGCCGGGCCTGCCGGCCATCGTGCGGTAGCCATGTGGGAAGTGGAGCTTCCATTTGCCCATGCGGATCGCCTGTAATTGTTGGCCGTAATAAAAATAGTACGCCTCCTGCGGGCTCTTGTCGTTTTTGCCGGTGACGAGGTTGACGATGCTTTTGCCGTCGATTTTGTGGTCGGGCAGCTTGGCTCCGATCAACTCGGCCACCGTCGGCAGGATGTCGATGGTCATCGCCGGTGTGCTGCAAACGCTCCCAGCCGGGACGGTGCCGGGCCACCACATCAGCGTGCTCTCGCGGCAGCCACCGTCGAACATCGTG
>CAJXAU010000360.1 GCA_913050205.1 uncultured Verrucomicrobiota bacterium | reverse complement strand
TGGGGCCAAAACTACGACTGGCCGCACAACAACTGGTACGCCGCACGCAAGCTGCCGGACGGTAAATGGCGGTTCATGTGCTGGGACTCCGAGTGGGGCATCCGCGGCGGCCCTTACAAGCCGGACACCGGCTCGTATGCCTTCATCGACAGCGGCGGTGCGTACGGCTTCAGCACACAGCGCAAAATGTTTATCGCACTGCTCGGTAACCCGGAGTACCGCGAATATTATCAGGCCGAGGTCCGGCGGCATCTCGACGGCGCGTTGTCGGAGGAAAACGTGCTGCGCCGCGCCCGGCAGTTGCGCGATTTCATCGCCGACGAGGTCACGCACGAATACCGCATCCGCAATTACAACATCCAGACGTGGCACCGGAAGATCGGAGAGGTCGAGGAATTTGGGCGCGTGGCCGGTGAGAATTTCCGCAAATGGACAGATGACTATTTCGCGTTCCGCAACAAACCGGTTTCCAACCACGGCATCGCAAGACTCCAAAACGAGGCCGGCTATCGGCACGTCGTTCACCGGAACACCGATGGCGAATGGAGCGAACTCATCGCCACGCCCGACAGTGACGACTGGGCCGCCGTCTCCCTGCCCCTCTCCCCGCCGGCCAACGGCCGCCCGGCATTGTTCGCCCTCAACGACAACGAGCGCCGCCTCGTCTACCGTGGGACGGATGGACACATTTACGAGCACGCCAGCGCGTCGAGCGCCGGGGTGGATGGCAAATGGACACGGCGAAACCTGACCGGCGCGCTTGGCCTGCCCAAGGCGGCCGCCGATCCTTCCGTAGTGGTGGCCAACGGCGTGCCGCACGTCGTTTACGTCGATGAACTCGGGGAGATTCGTGAACTTTGGAACGACGGCCAATGGCGGCAATGCCCGCTTCCGGCAATGCCCCGTGCCGAGGGCGGCGCGGTGGCTTCGCTGGACGGCTCGACGCTTCGCGTGATTTATCGCTCGATGTTCGGTGTGCCGTACGAGCAGTCGCTCCAGCTCGACACCGCCACGCCGGAGAACCGCTCGTGGCGCACCGAGGGTGTCCATCGCCTGCCCGCGCTTGGCCAACCGCTTGGCCTCACAGTGAACGGCCGGCGCGACGCCGTTTTTCAAGTCGATCGCACTTGGCCAAGGCGGCCACCGTTTGTCTTTGACTGGAACGAACGCCGACGTGTCCCGGGCTACTTCACCTACGAGGGAGATCGTAACGCACTGGTTTACGCGAAGGAGATCGGTCAACGATTCAAAAACCAATATCACGTCGCCCACACCACCGACCAATTGAATGGCCAGTTTACCCTGTTCCGCGACACGAAAAACAAACGGCATTATCTGGCATTTCGCGACACAGAAGGCGGCATCCGCGAGAGTGTGCTTCAGGGCGACAAGTGGGCCATGACCAAGCCAAGCGAACTGGCCGACGCACCACAAGCCAAGGGCGACCCCATTGGCTGGGCAGACGAAATCACCGGCACGCGACACTACCTTTATCAGGGCAAAAACGGCGACGTCCATCAACTGAGCTACGACGGCAACTGGACGCACCAAGCCCTCTCGCCGAAAGCAGAATGATGAGCCGTTCATCCACCACAGCCATCGTGGCGCTTTTACTTGCGGGAACAGCCATTGTGCCAAGGCCAGCGGCAGCTGAGTACACTCAGCAGGATAACATCGTTTACGGTCACAAGGACGGCCTCGGCCTGTTGATGGACGTCTTCACGCCGGGTAAACAAAACGGCGCAGGGGTCATCTGGACTGTTAGCGGTGGAATGAATTCCAGCCGGCGCGCCATTCCGCGCATCACGAAATTCCCCGGCTTCCGCGCGCTACTGGACAAGGGCTACACCGTGTTCGCAGTCATGCATGGCAGCCAACCCCGGTTTGCGCTACAGGAGATCGTGAAGGATCTGCCCAAGGCGGTGCGGCACATTCGATTCCACGCCAAGCGCTACGGTATCGATGGCGACCGCCTAGGTGTCACCGGCCGCTCGTCCGGCGGACAGTTGTCGCTCTACCTCGCCACCGCAGCCGTGGGAGCCCGCCCGAATGCCGAGCAACCGATCGACCGCGTTTCATCGCGCGTGCAGGCGGCGGTCGCCTACTTCCCCGGCACCGACATGGTTCATTTTGGAAAACGGAACACCACCATCCTCGAGCACTTTCGTTCCCGTGGAATGAAGGCCGATGCGACGTTCGATTTTCACACGTGGTCACCCGAGACCTCCCGCTTCGAACGCGTGACCGATCGCCGCGAGCAACTCAAGTTCTACCGCGACCTCTCGCCCATCACGCACATCACGCCGGACGACCCCCCTGCGCTGATCATTCACGGTACTGAGGACAAAATCGTGCCGTTCCAGCAGGGGGAAATCTTTCAGACCAAGTTGAAAAAGGCCGGCGTGCCTAGCGAGTTGTTCGTGGCCAAGGGCAAAAATCACGGCTGGGGCAAACCGCTCGACGGAGAGCTGGAAGCCTTCACCGGCTGGTTCGACCGCCATTTGCTCAATAAAAAGTAGAAATTGGCCAAGCGCTTGGCCAAGCGGAGTGATTGACAATCCGGGCCGGTATGCAACAGTTCCTGCCGACCCGATGAAGGAAAGCCCGCTTTCCAACCGCCGGCCTGTGCCGGTCAAAGTTTTTTGCAATACCATCATGAAAAATCCTAACACGACTCGACGGAGCTTTTTGAAAGCGTCTCTGGCTGCCGGTACGGCAGCGGTGATCAGCGGTACGAAAGGCCGCGCTAAAATTATCGGTGCGAACGATCGCGTTCGCATCGCGGTGGCCGGCCTGAACGGCC
>CAJXAU010000359.1 GCA_913050205.1 uncultured Verrucomicrobiota bacterium | reverse complement strand
TGGGAGCCTTTTCGTTTTATTGCGGTTGAAATTATTTCTTGGCCTTGACCCGCTTCATCTCGAAAGCGAACTCGGAGAAGTCACCCACGTTACCGTCGGCGTCCACACGATAAATCTGCAACTCAATGTTGTTCTGGTCGATGCGACGAAACGCAACGCCCATGGTGCTGTCATTGCCGTTGTCATCCTTGCTAGTGAGAGTCAGCATCGGCATATCGTCTTTCGGCCCCCATGAGCCCTTGCTCTTCTTGCCCTTGTTGTCATAGCCGGTCTGCTCGACTTCATCGGTTTCGGCGTTCAGCGCGATCAGGCTGTAGGACTCACTGTTGTTGCCCTTAAAGTGGAATGCGAGCACGTGATCCTTAATGGCCCAATTGAAGGAGAGGGAAACCTTGTTGCCATCGAGGTCAGCTTCCCAAGAGCCGACAATCCATTCGGCTTCGGCTTCGGCGATTTTGTCTGCGAGTGAGGCCTGAACCTGTGGCGCGAAGGCCAGCCCAAGCACGGAGAGAAGGGTGATTAGTTTTTTCATTACGTTAAAATGCGGTTCCGCGGAGTCAATCCGTCGGGTCGGGCAACTTGTCGCCTTCCCCCCTCCCTAACAAGTCAAAAAGAAAACAGCCCGTATTTGCTGAGGCCGAACCCTTGACATTTACGCGCTGAAACGGATGGTTGCCCCACCAATATGGGCCTGATTTCCAGATTCATGAAACGCCCGGGAGACCGCGTCGATGAACGCCGGCAACCCTCGGCAGTCGGCGATACCATCTCGAACATCGCCGCCCTATCCTCCGAGATGAGCGGGGAATCGCTGGATCGGGATGCCCTCATTCAGGCCCAAAAGGACAAGGAAAACGCGGCGAAGGCCAAGCGCGCTCCCGGCATCTTCGACCCGGTTGCCTATCAGCGTGCCAAGCAGGCCAAGCAGGCCAAGCAGGCCAAGCGGTCGTTGCCCGCCGACAGCGCAGCGTGGTTCGACCGGCAGCTCCCGACCAGTTGATCAGCGGCTGCGGCCACTCGAGCGGATCGACTCGAGCTTGGCCGTCAATTCCTCGACCAGCCCCGGCTTGGCCTTGGCCAGATCGTTTTTCTCTCCGAGATCTGCCTGAAGATCGAACAACATGAATGGTTTTTGGAATGGCCTGCCCTTGGGCGCCTGACGGCCACCGGAACCATTGCCGGCGATCAGTTTCCACTTGCCGCTGCGCAACGCAAACATGCCAGCAGCGCTGTGGTTGATCACCGGCGCACGCGGCCGACTCCAATCACCACCCTTGAACAGTGGCAGCCAACTGAAGCTGTCCTCTGCTGAGTTTTTCAAAAGCGTGCCGCCAGCAATCTCCGCGCAGGTGGCAAACAGATCAACATGGGCTGTGGTTTTCTCACAGGTCGAACCGGACTCGATCACGCCGGGCCAACGCGCAAAAAACGGAACGCGATGCCCAGCCTCCCACACATCCGCCTTGGTGCCCCGCAGATCGCCATTGGCGGTGTGATGTTTCTCGTTGTACGCCTGCACGGTCGGATCGCTGACGTGATCCTCTTTCTCGTCCCCATCTTGACGATACATAAACGAGCCGTTGTCGCTGGTGTATATGAGCAGTGTGTTTTTCGTGATGCCGGCAGATTCGATTGCATGCATCACCTGCCCCACCGTCCAGTCGACCTGCATGACAAAGTCGCCGTATAGCCCAAGCTTGGATTTGCCAATGAATCGCGGATGCGGCTGCACCGGTTTGTGCGGAGCCGTCAGCGGGAAGTAGAGGAAGAATGGTTTCTTTTTACTCGCGCGATCGCGGATCACCCGGCCGGCCTCACGCGTAAGATCGTCGAGACAGTCATCCATCACCAACCCGGGCTGTCGCGGGCCGCTTCGGAGATAACCGGGAAAACCCACCGATGGCTGCTCCACTGTGGGTAACTCCGTGATGTTGCCATCCTTAATGTAGATGTACGGAGGAAAATCAAGCGACGCCGGGATGATGAATGAATAGTCGAAACCATGCTGATTCGGCCCATCGGTGATCGGCTTGGCATAATCGATCTCGCCGTCTTCATTTTTTTGAAATCCCAAACCCAAGTGCCACTTGCCGACGACGTTCGTGTGATAGCCATTCTTGCGCAGCATTCCGGCAACCGTCTCCCGTTTCGGCTCCAGCAGCGGCGCCCCGTACCCGTTGAGCACCCCTCGCTTGAGTCTCGACCGCCAACAGTAGCGCCCCGTCAGTGCGGCATAACGCGTCGGCGTGCAGACTGCGGAAGGCGAATGGGCATCGGTAAACGTCATTCCCTCCTTGGCCAAGCGATTCAGGTTAGGCGTCGGGACCTTGGACCGGGGGTTCAAAGCCTGCACATCACCGTAGCCCATGTCATCGGCAAGGATGAAAACAATGTTCGGCTCGGCCGCCCAAGCCGCTTGGCCAAGCGCAACGACTAACGCGACACCGGCCACCCGCTTGGCAAAGCGGAAGATGCCATTGGTTTTATTCTGTGAAATCATGCGGACGGCACTCTAAGGAGAAATCTACCCTTGGCCAAGCGTGGCCAATCTTGGGAAATATTCCCCATTCATAAGTGCAGCAAACTGGGGAATATTTCCCAAACGAGACGTGCGCACTCGCTTATGCGAACGCATAAATGCATAAAATAACTGAAAAAAACGATTTTTGACTTCATATTGTTCTGGCACGGACCTTGCAATAAGGTAGGCCGAAACGGCGAGGGGGACTCGCCAATTTAATCGAAACTAAATACTGATATGAAACTCAAGTCACTACTCATCGCCGGCGCCGTTGCTGCTGCATTC
>CAJXAU010000358.1 GCA_913050205.1 uncultured Verrucomicrobiota bacterium | reverse complement strand
CGCTCCCACTCCATGCGCTTGAAGTCATCGGCAGCGTCCTTGAATTTGCGATACTCGACCAGCTGGCGGATCAAGTCCCACCGGGGATCGTCGTCCTCGTCCTCATCTTCAACGACGACCTGTTGGTCGACTGGGAGCAGTTCCTTGCTCTTGATGTACATGAGCGTGGAGGCCATCACGATAAACTCACCCGCCACGTGCAGGTCGAAGCGCTTCATCAACTCCACGTACTCGCAGAATTGATCGGCGATCTTCACCATGTCGACCTCGTAGATATCGACCTCCTCCTTGCGTACCAGATGCAGGAGCAAATCCAACGGCCCCTCAAACACTTCAAACTGGAAACGCAATTCCGTCATCTTCCCGGTGCCAACGAATTGAGGACAGGAACAATCTGGTTCACGACACGGAGGTTCCAGTCGGCAAAAGTGTCGGCGGTTTTTAGCACGCCGTAGGTGTCGAACTTGTAGGTGTTGCCCGCGCCGTAGTAACTGTCGGGAGCAACGTTGAACGTCCAGACAAAGCCGTCCTTCAGCTTGCGATCGGCGCTGTGCTCGAGTTTGCACTGCCCGTGCAGCACGGCGGCGGAAGCGTTGGCCTTGGCGAGGCTGTCGTGCTCGTGCCAGTGCCGGAACACGCCTTTGCCAGCCACGAGCCGACGCATCATCGGGTTGACGGCGGAGGAATGTTGATGCGCCCGGAACACACCTCGCACCTTGGCCTTCGTGCCGGCGGAGGCGTCCAGCACAATCCGGGTGCCTTTCTTGCCGTACACAAAACCGCGCCCCTCCATGTAGCCTACGCCCGGTTCCTCGGCGAACACGGTGAAGTCGTTCCACATGAATCCGTTGATCACCGGCTGCATCGGGGCGGTTGGCGTGTAGTTGCGGATGTTTTGCGTGAGGAACGATTTTTTCGCGGGATCAGCCACCGTCATCAAGCCGGGATGTTTTTTCAGAAAATCGCCCCCCTTCATTTCGCCGAGCAGTTGAAACGCGATGGGCGACTTGGCCTCGAGCAGATTGCCGGGCAGGTATCCCGGCTCCATCCCGCCGTGGTTGCATTGAATAAAATCTGACCCACTGCCGGCGTAGATGACCACCGGAAAAAAATCGTACAACCGCGCGATCAGCCCCGGGCTGAACTGCGTGCCATATTTCTTTTGGCACTCTGCGAGAAATCCATACGAGGCAATCATCTGGATGTCCTCGTGGTTCCCCCGCGCCATGAAGACCTGCTCAGGGTTGGCCAACTTGAGGCGTAGCATTGTGTAAAGCACCTCAATGCCGTAGTTGCCCCGGTCAGTGTAGTCGCCGAGAAATACCATGTACGTGTTCGGCTTGGCCAAGCGGAAGCCGTCCATCTTTCCGGACTGATTGAGCGAGTCGAGCATCGCCACAAAAGAGTGGATGTCGCCGTGAAAATCTCCGTGAAAAATCACCTCGCTGCCGCTTGGCACAGAGAGCTTTTGCGCGAACGGCTGGAATGGAATCGGCGGTCGCAGAAAATAGGCCCGCTGTGCGTTGAAAAACTCGGTGTCCTTCGGTTTGCCGCCCACCCAGTTTTCGGCCTTGTTCATCGTCCCCGTGGTGAACAGGTTGAACGCAGCCAGCAGCGCCTCGGCGACGGGGTCAAACTTGGGCAGCGCGGTCTGCAGCTTGGCCGGTGGCGCTTGGCCAAGCAGCGCCCGGTTGGACGGCAGCTTTTCGCAGGCCGCTTTCCACGAGTCGAAGGTGGGATACTCCTTCGAGCGGTACTGCCCGGAAACATCCGAAGCAACGGAAAACACCAACGCCAACAACAGCGCCTGGCCAATCGATCTCAGTGGGGGATGCCTCCTTGGTAACATCTTCCAGTCGGTTTCAAAGAGAGTGCGCCCATCGGGTCACCTGTTCAAGGCAAAAGGAAAAGCGTTTGCGAAGAGCCTCCGCCCTGCTAATTTAGCTCCACCCAAGTTACGAAATGATCGCTTCATTCATTCAAAAACAACGACTCGGCTGGCTCGCCGCAGCCGCCTTGACCTTGAGTTTCACCACCGCCCAGGCTGGTGATTGGCCGAAATGGCGCGGCCCAAGCGCCGATGCCTACGTGGCCAAGGGTGATTCCCTGCCCTCCTCGCTGGGCGACACGCCGGATGTGGTTTGGAAAACCAAGACCGGCCCCGGCCATTCCGCCGTGGTCATTCAGGGCAATCTGCTCGCCATTTCCGAGGAACAGGGCGACGCCGAGGTGCTGCGCATGCTGGACAAACGCACCGGCAAGGAGTTGTGGAAAACCGCCTACGGACAGACCTATCCCGACGATGGATTTGGCGCCGGGCCGCGCTGTGCCCCGCTGTTCGACGGCGATCTCATTTACGTCCAGACCTGCCGGGGTGAGCTGAGCTGCCTTCGTGTTAAGGACGGCTCAAAGGTTTGGGGGACGGATTACCAGAAGAATTTCCGCGTCAAGTGGATTGTCAACAAGGCGCAAAACGAGGGAGCCGCCTCCCGCCGCGGCTACAGCGGAACGCCGCTCATCGATGGAGATCATCTCATCTGCCAGGTCGGTAGTGCGTTCGGAGCCGGTGTGGTGTGCTTCGAAAAACGCACTGGTAAAGTGATTTGGAAATCCCAAAACGACCTAGCCAGCTACGCCAGCCCGATCCTCACGAAGCTCGGCGGCAAAAAGCAGTTCATCACCCTCGCCACCGAGCGCCTGCTCGGCATCGACCCGGCGAACGGCAAACTGCTCTGGAGCGAGGAGATCCCAACCCGAGCCTATCGCAACGTGGTCACTCCTGTCGCTGTGGGCAACAGCGTCGTCGCCGCATC
>CAJXAU010000357.1 GCA_913050205.1 uncultured Verrucomicrobiota bacterium | reverse complement strand
TCGCGTGCCGAACTGGGACGTCGCGTACTCGATGCTGCCGATCTGCGATGGCGCGACGATGTTGCCGGCCACGCGGATGACGAACAGATGGCCAAGGCTGAAATCAAAAACGATCTCCGACGGCACGCGCGAGTCGGAGCAGCCGAGGATGATCGCGAACGGTTCCTGCCCGGCAGCCAGCTCGCTGCGGCGCTCGGGGTTCGCCAGCGACTCCAGCAGCGGGCTGCCGGAGACGAATCGATCATTACCCTCCTTTAGTCGGGCGATGGCTTCCTGTGCGGAAATCATCCGAGCCCTCCATTCGCCCAAGTTTCCACCGTGCGCACGAGCGAACGCACCGCGATGCCGGAGGCTCCCTTCGGCGCGTTTGGCAATCCCTTGTCGAGGTTGGCCGTCCCGGCGATATCGAGGTGCGCCCAAGGTGTGCCGTCGACAAATTGCTCGAGAAACTTGGCCGCCGTGATCGTCCCGGCCTTGCGATCCGTGCCGGCGTTGCGCAGGTCGGACAGGTCGCCCTTCATCGGCTCGAGATATTCGTCGTTCATCGGCAGCGCCCAAAACTGTTCACCGATCGCCTGACCGGAGGCGGTGATGTGAGACTGCAGCGCGTTGTTGTTGCTCATCAGGCCGATGTTCACCGCACCGAGCGCGACGCTTACGGCACCGGTCAACGTCGCGGCGTCGATCAGGTGCGTTGCCCCCTGACGCACGGCATACGTAAGGGCATCGGCGAGGACAAGCCGCCCCTCGGCGTCGGTGTTGATCACCTCGATGGTCTTGCCGTTCATCGCCTGCACGATGTCGCCCGGTCGGGTGGCTGTGCCGCTGGGCATGTTTTCAACCAAGCCAAGCAGACAGCTCACGCGCTGCGGCAAACCCAGCCGCGCGATTGCCGTGATCGCCCCGAGCATGGTCGCTGCTCCGGCCATGTCGTACTTCATCTTTTCCATCGAGTTTGCCGGCTTGAGCGAGAGGCCACCGGTGTCGAACGTCACGCCTTTGCCGACGAGAAACAGGTGCGAGTCGCCGGTGGCGTTGGCCGGATTCCAACTCAGGCGCACCAGCCGTGGCGGCCTTGCGGAGCCCTTGGCCACGCTCAACAGTGAGCCGGCTCCGAGTGCCTCCAGCGCCGGTTCGTCGAGCACCTCGACCTCCAGTCCAGCCGCCTTGCCCATCGACTCAGCCATGTCAGCGAACTCCACCGGGCCAAGGTCGTTCGCTGGGATATCCACCAGACGTCGTGTGAGATTTACCGACTCGCCGACGATGCGCCCGGCCTCAAACGCCGCCGAGTCCGTGTCGGGTGCCATGATCAAAAGTTCCTCTACCGAAGTAACCGTGTCGTCGCTTTTATACTTTGGACGTTCGTACCCTCCGTAGGCGCAACCTTCCGCCACGGCTCGGATCAGCTCACCATCAGCCAGTGCGAAAGCAAGCCGCCTGAACTTTCGTTTTTGCGCTGCCCGCACCGCCTGACCCGCCATGCGAAACGCCTGGTTCGCATCGAGTGCATCCCCGACTCCCAGCAGCATCAATCGCTTGGCAGCGAGTTCCTTCGGCTCGTGCAGGATCGTCAACTCGCCCGACTTGCCAGCGATCTCGCCCGACTCGCGCAGTTTAGCAACCTGCGCCTCGGCCGCTTGGCCAAGCGCGGCGCCACCTGTCAACGGCACGACCAGAGCGTCGCAATTCAGCTCTGCCAGCGGGCCATCATGTAGACTGATATTCATAAAACACGCGCATCATCCGGGGCAGGTGACGCATTGTAAAGCGAGGATGAATCCCCCCGTTGCGCTTGGCCAAGCGGGTACGGTTTGACCCGGTGGCGGTGGGGCGCGTATCGTCGTCGCCATGTTGGACACCCTGACCAAGCAATTGACCGGAGGCGAATCGCTGACCGCTGACCAGGTGCGTGACGCGATTGGCGGCCTGACTGACGAAGCCCTTACGCCCGAGGCCAAGGCCGATTTCCTGACCGCCTTGGCCAACAAGGGCGAGACACCGGAGGAGATCGCGGCGTTCGCCAGTGAGCTGCGGGAGAAGGCGCTGCCGGTGCCGCTCGACGACGAGACTCGTGGCCGCGAGATGCTCGATGTGTGCGGTACGGGCGGAGACAAACTGGGGACGTTTAACATCTCCACCACCGTCGCGATTGTGGCAGCGGCAGCCGGGGTGACGGTGGCCAAGCACGGCAACCGGGCGATCACCTCCAAGTCCGGCAGTGCCGACGTACTAGTCGCGCTGGGCATTCCGATCGACCAAACGCCGGAGCAGGTGGCCGCCGGTCTGAGAGATCACGGCTTCGCTTTCATTTTTGCGCCCGGCTATCACCCGGCGTTCAAGCACATCATGCCGGCGCGCAAGCTGTGCGCCGAGCGGGGCCAGCGCACGGTGTTCAATTTTCTCGGGCCGCTGCTCAACCCGGCACGGCCCACAGCGCAGCTCATCGGCGTGCCCAAGGGCGAACTGTGCGAGCCGATCGGGCGCGTGCTGCAGTCGATCGGCATCCGGCGCGGCATGGTCGTCAACGGCCGCGTGGGCGACGGCGCGATGGACGAGCTGTCAACGCTTGGCGAAAACACCATCGCGGAGTTTTATCAGGATCGCGGCTTCACGGTGAGCCGCGATGAGCCGGAGTTATTCCCGCTGCAACCGGCCACGCTCGACGACCTCAAGGGAGGCGACGCGGAGGAAAACGCCGCCACCATCCGTGCCATCCTTGCCGGGGAGGATCGCGGCCCGCGCCGGGACGCCGTGTTGCTCAACGCCGCCCACGCGTTGTTCGTCGCGGCTAAAACCGACTCGGCGCTGGAGGG
>CAJXAU010000356.1 GCA_913050205.1 uncultured Verrucomicrobiota bacterium | reverse complement strand
GTCGCGAAAAGGACGCACAAATCGAAGCCGGTATCGAGGCGATGGAGATGGCCTTTCGCATGCAGTTCAGCGTGCCGGACGTGTTTGATATCTCGAAGGAAAGCCAGACCACGCGCGACCTTTACGGCGATAGCGAGTACGCCAAGGGCTGTCTCATTGCCCGGCGGCTTGTGGAACGCGGTGTGCGCACGGTTCAACTGTCGCACTCGATCGATGGCTACGACATCGCTTGGGACACCGGCCACGGTGACATCAAGGGCGGACATGCGCGCTTGGCCAAGGCCTGTGATCAAGGCATCGCTGCACTGCTCAAGGATCTCAAGAGCCGCGGACTTCTCGACGAGACGCTTGTTGTCTGGGGCGGTGAGTTTGGCCGAGCGCCAACTTCCGAAGGCAAGAACGGTCGCGACCACGATCACTACGGCTTCACCGTCTGGATGGCTGGTGGCGGTGTGAAACCCGGTTACAGTTATGGCGCCACCGACATGTTCGGCTGCTCGGCTGTTGAAAACCGTGTCCACGTCCACGATCTCCACGCGACGATTCTCAACCAGATGGGCCTCGACCACGAGAAGCTGACCTACCGCTACAGCGGCCGCGACTATCGTCTCACCGACGTCCATGGCAAAGTCGTCAAGGACGTCATCGCCTAACCGCGAGCCAATGGCAAACGGTCGTCCATGGATAGCGCATCCGTGGTTGCTTGTTCTGTTCGCCGCTCAGGCATTTGCCATCGCCGGGCCGGATTTTCAGCGTGACGTTCGCCCGATTCTGGCCGGGCACTGCTTCAAGTGTCACGGACCGGATGAGAAAACCCGGAAGGCCGACCTGCGGCTGGACGATCGCCCGGAAGAGGAGCTATTCGCCCGCTTGGCCAAGCGCATCAACCACGCGGACCCAGACGAATTAATGCCGCCGCCTTCAGCCAAAAAACCGCTGTCTGCCGAGCAAAAAAAAGTGCTACTTGATTGGGTGGATGACGGTGCCGGGTACACTCAGCACTGGGCCTTCACCCCACCAAGGGCCATGCCATTGCCGCAGGTGAACCAAGCCGACTGGCCACGAAATGACATTGATCATTTTACCCTGGCCCAGCTCGAGATGGCTGGGAAAAACCCCTCGCCGGAGGCAAATCGCTTCCGCTTGATTCGCCGCCTTTCGCTCGACCTCATCGGCCTGCCCCCCACGCCGGAGGAGGTACGAGAGTTTGTGGAGGACACACGGCCGGACGCCTACGAGCGCCTTGTACATCGCCTGTTGGACCGCCCGGAGTTTGGCGAACACTGGGCGTTGTTGTGGCTGGACCTCGCGCGCTATGCGGATACCAACGGCTATGAGAAGGATCGCCCGCGCTCCATTTGGCCGTGGCGCGACTGGGTGATCCGCGCCTTCAACAACGACATGCCGTTTGATCAATTCACCATCGAGCAACTCGCCGGCGACATGCTGCCGAACGCTACTCAGGCCCAGCGTGTCGCCACCGGGTTTCATCGCAACACGATGGTCAACGAGGAAGGCGGTATCGATCCGCTCGAGTTCCGATTCTACGCAATGGTCGACCGAGTCAACACCACCGGCACCGCCTGGCTTGGTCTCACGCTCGGCTGTGCGCAGTGCCACACGCATAAGTTCGACCCGGTGCCGCATCGGTCGTACTACGAGCTAATGGCATTCATGAACAACACAGCCGAGCCGGAGCTGCCGCTGTTCTCGCCGGAGCAGAAAATCAAAAAGGAATCAGTCGAGAAACAAATCCGCGAACAACTCTCGTCGCTCGCGGTCGACAACGACAAGTACGAGGCTTGGCTCAAAAAAGAACGGGCTACTACCGTCCCGTGGCAAACCATCGTCCCCGCGAAAATGAACGCGAGCATCGGCTGGCTGGAACAGCTCGAAGATCAATCCATTCTCGCCAGTGGCGACACGCGCAAGCACGACACCTACGAGCTGGTGTTCACCGATCCCCCCGAGGGGATCACCACGCTGCGACTCGAGGCGTTGCCGGATGCGCGTCTCCCCAAGGGCGGCCCCGGCCGCGCTTATTACGAGGGGCCGAAGGGCGATTTTTTCCTCAGTGAACTCAAGCTGACCGCAGACGGGAAACCGGTGAAGGTCGCTTCCGGCTCGGTGAACTACGCCAAGCAATGGATCGGCAGCGGAAAGCCCGGCGCGATGGCGGCGCTGGATGGCGATCTGCAGACCGGCTGGTCCGCCAGCGGACGTGAGGGCAAGCCCAGCCAGGCAGTGTGGCACTTGGCCAAGCCGCTCAAGGCCAAGTCTCTCAAGGTGCAGATGGATTTCAGTCGGCACTACTCGGCGAGCCTTGGCCGGTTCCGCTTCTCAGTGGCCAAGGGTGACAAGGCGCCCAAGGCGAAAGAACTTCCCGGTGACATTGAGGCCCGCTTGGCCAAGCCGGCGGATGCGCTTGGCCAAGCGGACCACGACGTTCTCCGTACGTACTACATCGAGACCGCCAAGGGCGCTGCCGATCTGCGAAAACCGATCGAGGCCCTTCGCCGGGAAATTCCAAAGCCGCCCACCACGCTCGTGATGCGGGAACGACCAGCGGATCGTGTCCGCTCGACGCACCGGCATCATCGCGGCGAGTTCCTCTCGCCCCGTGAAGCGGTGCAGCCGAAGATGCTGCCCTTCCTGCCACCCCTGCCGGAGGGAATGCCCCGAAACCGGCTGGGTTTCGCCCAGTGGCTGGTTGACCCAGCAAACCCACTCACGGCACGCGTGACCGTAAACCGGCTGTGGGCATCTTTATTTGGCGAGGGCATCGTTCGAACACCGGAGGATTTCGGCTACACCGGCGCCATGCCCACGAA
>CAJXAU010000355.1 GCA_913050205.1 uncultured Verrucomicrobiota bacterium | reverse complement strand
TAAAAGGTCAGCCGCTCGTGGTCGAGGCCAAGCAGGTGCAGGATCGTGGCGTGCAGATCGTAGACGGTGGAGATGTTTTGCTCCGCCTTCCAACCAAACGAATCCGTGGCGCCATAGGTGTGACCTCGCTTGACGCCAGCGCCAGCGAGCCAAGCGGTAAAGCCGTCGGGATTGTGATCTCGGCCGCTGGCCCCTTTTTGAAAAGTAGGCATGCGGCCAAACTCGGTGCACCAGACTACCAGCGTATCCTCAAGCAGGCCGCGCTGCTTCAGGTCGCGTAACAGGGCCGCAGCGGGTTGGTCGAGTACGGGGCCGTGCTTGGAGTATTGCTCGTGGAGCACCTTGTGGCCATCCCAGTTGCTGACCCCTTCGCCACCGGTTTGGTAGGCCCCGTTGAAAAGCTGCACGAAACGCACACCTTTTTCGAGGAGTCGTCGGGCGAGAATGCAGTTTTTCGCAAAACCGGCCTTGATTGAATTGGTGCCATCATCGGCCCCGTACGCCTTGAGCGTGGAAGCTTTCTCGGTGGACAGATCGCTGACCTCCGGCACGCTTAACTGCATGCGTGCGGCCAACTCATAGCTGGAAATTCGTGCAGCCAGTTCGGTGTCGCCGGGGAATTGTTCCAAATGCCGCTGATTGAGGCGCTGAAGAAAACTGCGCGTGGCCCGGTCGCTCCTGGCACTGACACCGGCAGGACGCGCGAGGTTCCGCAGCGGGTTGTTGGCATTGAAGTCCGTGCCCTGAAACGCCGCCGGCAGGAATCCCGGCCCCCAATTGTTGACGCTGCTTTGCGGCGTGCCACGAGGGTCAGGGATGGCCACGTAGGCCGGCAGTTCGTCGTTCGCCGAGCCAAGCGCCCACGTCACCCAAGCGCCCATGCTGGGGAAACCGTCGAGCGTGTAGCCGGTGGACATGAAGTTTTCACCCGGCCCATGCGTGTTCGTCTTGCCGGTGAGCGAGTGAATGAAACACATCTCGTCGGCCAGTTCACCCAGCTGTGGCACCAATTCGGAAACCATCTTGCCCGACTGTCCGCGCGGTTTGAACCCCCACGGACTCTTGGTGAGATTGCCCTGTGCCCCTTGGAATGTTTTCAGCTCCTCCGCACCAGGCATCGGCTGCCCGTTGCGTTTGATCAACTCCGGTTTGTAGTCAAACGTGTCGAGCTGGCTACATGCGCCAGAGCAGAAAATCACAAGGACGTTTTTCGCCGCAGGAGCAAAATGCGGCGACCGGGCTGCGAATGGCTTGGCCGCATCGATCGCCGGTCGGGCCGGCCCATCCTTCGCCAACAACCCCTCGCGCGCCAAAAGACTGGTCAGGGCTATACCGCCCAACCCCTGACCGGTACTGCCCAAAAATTGACGACGATTTAAGAGTGAGTTCATTACTAGTTTCTCACGGGACAAAAACAAACTCGTTTGCATTCAGCATCGCTCGGGCGAACTGGGGGAGTCCTTCGGCTTGGATGAATTCAGTGGCAACTCTCATTTCCGAAACCGAGGGTGTCCGACCGAAACACAACTCATATGCGCGGGCAACCTGACTGGTAAGCTCCGAGCCCCCCTCCTTGGCCAAGCGCTTGGCCAGAAGACCGGCCTGCTGCATGGCAAAGCGGCTGTTAAACAGGTTGAGTGCCTGTAGCGGCGTGGTGGATCGACTCCGCTTGGCCACGGCTTGACTGGCGTCCGGGCAGTCAAACACACCAAACACCGACTCGCGCTCCTGCCGCACCTTGGTCATGTAAATCATCCGGCGCCAATCGATGGGGCCGTACTTTTTCTTCGGGAAAAAGTGGCGCACATTTTCCATCTGCACCTCGAATCCATCGAAGCCCGGCCCGCCCGATTTCAGGTCGAGCACTCCACTAACAGCGAGCATGTTGTCCCGGATCACCTCGGCCGCCATGCGGCGCGTGGGGTGTCGCCAAAGCAATCGTCCCGCTGCGTCCACCCGCATCGCCTTGGCGATCGGACGACTGCTTTGCTGCCATGTCTTTGAATTCAAAATCACCCGGTGCATGTGCTTGATCGACCAGCCGTTTTCCATGAACTCCACCGCCAGCCAATCGAGTAATCGCGGGTGGGATGGCTTCGCTCCGTTCAACCCAAAATCACTCGGTGTATCCACGATTCCCGTCCCGAAATGGAACTGCCACAAGCGGTTCACCAGAACACGAGCCGTCAACGGATTATCGCGAGAAGCAATCCAATCGGCCATGGCCAGTCGACGTTTCTGCTCCGGGGCCGAACGCTTTAGGTCAAGCGAGGCGAAGGTTGCGATTGCTCCCGGGGCAACCTGCTCGCGCTGGGCATCCGGGTCGCCCCGATACAAAAGATGCGTCGCCCCCGGTTGAGAAAAGTTTCCGGCGTACACCTTGTCTTGGGCCTGCAGCTTGGCCAAGCGCTGTTCGGCCTGCTTCAATCCAGCCAGCATGGCCCGGCCACGCTTGGCCTCGGCGGGGGGACGCTTGTCGAATTCGTATTCCGGCGGTGCAGGCTTTACGCCCTTGAACGGACGCCGATCCTTTGAACTAGCCACCTCGACCCATTCGTCCGGCTTTTGGGCAGCCTCAATTCGATAGCGAATCGCAAGACGATCGGAAAATTGGCCTTCACGGTCCCGGGCCCATTCGATGCGGTCGATTCGTTTCAGCTCGGGAAATTCAATCTGCACCCAGCCGGTATTCGCAGCGGCAATCCAACTCCCGGCGTTGCCGTATCGACCGTCGTTGATATGGGCGAGTTTGTGCAACGGGTGGATGTAATCACCGCTCGAGCTGGCCAACGCGCCGGTGCTTGCGAGTGCCACGTTTTCGTCGCCGGAAAAGATTTC
>CAJXAU010000354.1 GCA_913050205.1 uncultured Verrucomicrobiota bacterium | reverse complement strand
GAAAACGAGGTGGCCGAATTGTTGGAAAAACACGGAGCGGTCTCGTCAGGATTGTCGGTCGGGCAGCTGGAATCCGAAAAGCCAAGCGCTTGACGCCTCAATCGTGGGGCCGGTATGGTCGCGGCCCATGAGGGAAGGCTTGGAGGCAAATAATTTTTTGGTCCCAATGGTCGTCGAGCAGACCGGCCGCGGTGAACGCGGCTACGACATCTACTCGCGCCTGTTGGTGGACCGGATCGTGTTCATTGGTACACCGATTGATGACACCATTTCAAATCTGGTGATCGCTCAATTGTTGTTCCTGCAGATGCAGGATCCGAAGAAGGACATTCACCTGTACATCAACTCGCCCGGCGGCAGTATCACTGCCGGCCTGGCCGTGTACGACACGATGCAGTTTTTGACCTGCGACGTGAACACCTACTGCATCGGGCAGGCCGCCAGCATGGGCGCCGTGCTCCTCTCCGCTGGGACCAAGGGCAAACGCTACGCGCTGCCCAACGCGCGAATCATGATTCACCAGCCGTGGGGCGGCGCGCAGGGCAACGCCTCCGACATTGAGATTCAGGCGGCTGAAATCCAGCGACTGAAGGATCGGCTCAACGAAATACTGGCGGAACACACCGGCCAGAAAATGAAGAAGATCGTCGAGGACTCGGATCGCGATTATTTCATGTCGCCCGATGAGGCCAAGAAATACGGTCTCGTGGACGAGGTGGTGAAGTCCCGCAAGGAGGTCGCCAGTCTCAAGGACGAAAAAAAGAAGAAATAACCTGACATGGCCCGGCCCAATCAAATCACCTTGTGCAGCTTCTGTGGCAAATCCCACGCGGAGGTGCGCAAACTCATCGCCGGGCCGGGTGTGTACATTTGCGACAGCTGCATCCTCGTCTGCAAAAACGTCCTCGACAAGGAACTGCAGGACGAAGAGAAGAAAAAAGCGATCAAACTCAAGGTTCCCCGGCCCAAGCAGATCAAGGCCGAGTTGGACCGGCACTGCATTGGGCAGGATGACGCGAAAAAGGCGTTGGCCGTCGCGGTGCACAACCACTACAAGCGAATCCAATCCGGCCTCGCAGTGAAAACCGACGGCGACGACAAGATTATCGCCGCCGGTTCCGAGGACGAAAACGAGATTGAGATTGAGAAGAGCAACATCCTACTCCTTGGCCCGACCGGTTCCGGCAAAACGCTTTTAGCTCGCACGCTGGCCCGGATGCTCGACGTGCCGTTCGCCATCGCGGATGCCACCACGCTGACTGAGGCCGGATACGTGGGGGATGACGTCGAAAACATCGTTCTGCGGCTATTGCAGGCGGCAAACTACGACGTGAAGCGCGCGCAGGTCGGGATCATTTACGTCGATGAAATCGACAAAATCACCCGCCGTACCGAGAACGTCTCCATCACCCGTGACGTGTCGGGCGAAGGCGTGCAGCAGGCACTGCTCAAGATCCTCGAGGGCACCGTCTGCAACGTCCCGCCGCAGGGCGGCCGCAAGCATCCTCAGCAGGAATACATCAAACTCGACACCACCAACGTGCTGTTCATTTGTGGCGGTGCGTTCGTCGATCTGGACAAGGTGGTGGAGCGCCGCATCGGCAAGCATGTACTCGGCTTCTCCGGTGACGGCGAGTCGGACAGCCCGGAAACGACGCTCGACTCCAAGACCATCCTTCGCCACGTCGAACCGGAGGATCTGCTGGGCTACGGTTTCATTCCGGAATTTATCGGCCGACTGCCGGTGCACACCGCACTGCAGGAATTGAACGAGGAACAACTTGTCCGCGTGATGACCGAGCCAAAGAACGCCCTCATCAAGCAATACGCCAAGCTGCTTGAGATGGACGGCGTGAAACTCAACATCACCGACGGCGCCATGCGCGAACTGGCCAAGGCGGCCATCAAGCGGGGCACCGGCGCACGCGGCCTGCGCAGTCTGATGGAGAAACTGATGCTCGACACCATGTACGAGATTCCTGATGCCGACGACATCTCCTCGGTCAAGATCGACGAAAAAGTCGTGCTTGGCCAAGCGCAACCCGCCATCCACCGTCGGCAGAAAAAAGCCGCGGCCTGACCCCGACCATGTCCAACGACTTCAAGCCCGGCGACGTGGTCGCCCAGCAGGTTCAACGCATTCCCCGCTCCGGTATCCGTGAGTTTTTCGACCTCGTGCAGGGCCGCCGTGACGTCATCTCGCTTGGCGTGGGCGAGCCGGACTTCGTCACCCCTTGGCACATTCGTGAGGCGGCGATTTATTCGCTCGAACGCGGCCGCACCAGCTACACCTCAAACCTTGGCCTGCCGAGACTTCGCGAAGCCATCAGCGAATACGTCGGCACGACCTTTGGCATCACCTACGATGCCGACACCGAGATCCTCGTCAGTGTAGGTGTAAGCGAAGCGCTCGACATTGCCCTACGCGCGATCATCAACCCGGGGGACGAAATTATCTATCACGAACCGTGCTACGTCAGCTACGCCCCCGGTATCGCGCTGGCACACGGGGTTCCGGTGCCGGTGCCTTGCCTCGCCAAGGATGGGTTTGCCGTGACGGCGGAGGCGATCGAGCAGGCTATCACGCCAAAGAGCAAGGCACTGGTCTTGAATTTCCCCACCAACCCAACCGGCGGCACGATGACCCGCGAGGCGCTTGAGGAGATCGCCGGCTTGGCCAAGCGGCACAACCTGCTCGTGATCACCGATGAGATTTATTCCGAGCTGACCTTCGAAGGGGAACACATCAGCATCGCATCGCTTCCCGGCATGGCCGAGCGCACGATCTTTCTGCACGGCTTTTCCAAGGCCTACGCTATGACCGGCTTCCGCATCGGCTACGCCTGCGG
>CAJXAU010000353.1 GCA_913050205.1 uncultured Verrucomicrobiota bacterium | reverse complement strand
TTGGTGAAGCCGACCTCGGTGTAGTCGCGCGGGTCCTGCTCGTAAAACTTGGTGCCGGAGACGGAGACGACGTAGTAAGTGCCTTCCTTTGCGGTGGCGACCTTCTTTTGATTGTTCATCGGGAAGGTGCGGAGGTAGGCATGGTCGTGTCCCTGTAGGGCCATATCGACGTGGTACTTGTCGAACAATGGGGTCCAGAGATCGCGCACCTGCTTGTTGTCGCGTGCCGGTTCGGATGAGTAGGCGGGGTGGTGGTACACAGCAAATTTCCACGTGGCGGTGCTGGCCTTGAGTACTTTCTCAAGCCACTCGTGTTGCTGGTTCGCCGGAAGGGTGGTGTCGAGAATGAAAAACTCGGCGTTGCTGTACTTGAAAGTGTAGCAGCGTTCCGGCTCAACTTTTTCGGGGCCGTTCTTCGGGAGATCGAACAACTGCAGATAGGTCGTCGGTTGGCCGCCCTGAATTTCGTGGTTGCCGATGGCGGGAATGAGTGTGCGCTGGTTGTACACATCACGCGCGTGGTGGAGCATGTTGTCCCAGTCGTCGATGTCGTTGCCGCGATCCACGAGGTCACCTGCCATGATGTAAAACGCGGCATCGGGTCGCTTGCGGAAGGCCCCGGTGATCATGGAGCGCCAGCGTTGGAATCCGTTTTGGGCGTCGCCCATGTAGACGAATGAAAACGGTTCGGTCTTTGCCGGGGCGGTTGTGAATTCGGCCAGCTCGGACCAGTTTTCATCGGAACCCTGACCCACGGAGTAGAGGTAGGTTGTGCCGGGATCGAGCCCGGTGAGGTTTGCCGTGTGGCGGTGCGTCATCGGGTCATTGACATAGTTCGTGTTGGACATCTGCATTGTGACGGCGTCCATGATCTTCGGTGTTGCGGGGCGGAACCGGTTAAAGTCAGCCTTCTTGACCCACTGAATTTGTCCCTTGCTGACGGAGTCGTCGGTGCGCCATTGGATGGTCTGGCTCGTGGTGGGGTCGTTCGCCCATGTCAGGATGACCTGATCCGGTTTGGGTGAGCTTGGAAAAGGTGTTTGTCGAAAAATGCCGATGAGCTTGGCGTCATTGCGGTTTTCGTAAACAGTTTGCACAACCGTCAGACCGGAGAGCACGGCGGGTAGTGCGGGTAGCGTCTCGTTTTTATCGACGAACGGAGCGGTGCCTTCCTTCATCGGGGCAGTGCGAAGTTGGCCGGGGTACATCTTGGTGACCTTGAGCTTGGGCTCTGGCTTGAGCGGCATGAGGGCGACTCCGTAGTGATGGTCGTTGCCGGAGAGCGAATTAATCCCGAGACCGATTCGGCCCGGTTGAAAATCCTTCACCCAAAAATCGACGTCCCTGTTCTGAACCTTGAATTTCAGGCCAAGCGGCTTGAAGTCGCGCTCCTTGAGCCAGAACGGTTTGTCCCCCATGGCGGCATCACGGATGATGAATACCTTTACTGGGACGTTGACGTGAAATGAAACGTGTTCGTGCGCGAGAATGTGTCGCTCGTCCTTCGTCAGCAACGACTTGGCCTTGGCCAGATTCATCGAGACGATTTCGTCGGTCGAGAGGGTGGCTTTGAATCGGTTCAGGATGCCGGCCACCGTGTCGTGCACGGATGGGTGCGGCCCAACATGCGCTTGGCCAAGCGGGGTGAATAGTAAAGCGACCAACAGAATGGCCAGTACGTTTGTCGCAAGTTTGGTTCGAGTCATTGAGTCGTGTCGCCTCGGCGGGCGGGGACGCTAAGGCACTTGGCCAAGCGATGCACGCTGAATTCTCAGAAAAACAGGGTTGCAAACCAGTCGCTTGGGCGCACAATTCCGCAGTCCGACCCGCGTTACCGTGTTGTTCGGAGTCAAGGAGTCATGCTGAGCATTTATGGAAATTCGTCCGGTCGATTTTGTGACGGCCAAAGCCGCCGTAATTTTCTGAAAATCGGAGGGTTGGGGATGGGAGGGTTGGCGTTGCCGGATCTGCTTAAGGCTTCGGCGAATTCCGGTGGGGGCAAGCGGGAGAAATCCATCATCATGATCTACCTGCCCGGAGGCCCGCCGCATCAGGACATGTATGACCTGAAAATGGACGCGCCACGGGAGATTCGCGGTGAATTTAAGCCAATCCCGACCAGCGTGCCGGGGATTCAAATTTCCGAGATGTTGCCGAAGATTGCCCGGCAGATGCATCGGTCCACGGCGATTCGCTCCGTGGTGGGTGCGCGAGACGAGCATTCCAATCACATCTGTTTCACCGGGCATCCGCTTGGGGCCCAAAGGCCACCCGGTGGTTGGCCGACTTTTGGTGCGGTCATCTCCAAGATGCAGGGGGCACAAAACCCGGCAATGCCACCGTTCGTGGGACTGGAGAACAAAATGAAGCATCGGCCGTACAATGCTGCGACTCCCGGTTTTTGTGGCGTGGCTCACAAGTCGTTCAGACCGGAGGGCGACGGCAAGGCGGACATGACTCTCAAGGGGATTGATCTTGAGCGACTGAAGGACCGGATGGGTTTGCTGAAGAGTTTCGACCAGTTTCGCCGCGATGTGGATGCACAGGGATTGATGGACGGAATGGACGCCTTCAACCAGCAGGCGTTTGGCATCCTGACCTCAAGCCGCTTGGCCGAGGCGCTGGACTACACGAAAGAGGATGCGCGCACGATCGAGATGTACGGCAAGGGCGACAAGGCGATTCGCGGCGACGCGGCACCGCGAGTACTTGAACAGTTCCTCGTGGCACGCCGGTTGGTGGAAGCCGGTGTGCGGGTGGTGACGGTGGCATTTAGCTTTTGGGATTGGCACGGCAATAACTACGGCAACGCCCGCAAGGACATGCCGATGTTTGATCAGGGTGTCTCGGCAT
>CAJXAU010000352.1 GCA_913050205.1 uncultured Verrucomicrobiota bacterium | reverse complement strand
GTGAGTCCGGCCCCGAAAACGAGCAGCAAAATCAGGTCGCCCCGCTGTACACGGCCCTGCTGGACAGCTTCGTCCAGCGCGATAGCCACCGAGGCAGCCGAGGTGTTGCCGTATTTATCGAGATTGCTGAAGACCTGATTTTCGCTGGCGCCAAGCCGGTCGCCGACCGCTTTGAGAATGCGCATGTTGGCCTGATGCGGGATGATGCATTTAATCTGGTTGATCTCCAGTTCGCAGCGGGCGAGAGCTTCCTTCGAGGCCTTGGTCATCGCCGTGACTGCGTTTTTGAAAACCTCCTGTCCGTCCATTTTCAGGTAGTGAAGACGATCGGAGACGGATTGGCCGGTTGCCGGGTGCAGGCTGCCGCCACCCGGCTGGGAGAGGATGGAGGCCTTGCGTCCGTCGGCGCCCATGCACGCGGTGAGCAGCCCGTGGCTGTTCTCGCGGCTTTGCAGTACGGCAGCTCCGGCACCATCCCCAAACAGGATGCACGTTCCGCGGTCCTGCCAGTCCGTAATCGAGGAAAGTTTCTCAGCGCCGATCACCAGCACGGTATCATACGTGCGGGACATGATGAATTGTTGGCCGATCTCAAGCGCATAGACGAATCCGGAACAAGCCGCCTCTATGTCAAACGCTGCCGCATTGAATGCACCGATCTTTTCCTGCACCAAACAGGCGGTGGCGGGGAAGGGCATGTCCGGCGTGATGGTGGCAAGAATGATCAGATCGACCTCGGTGGGATCAACATCGGCTCTCTCGAGCGCAAGCTTCGCCGCCTTGGCGCCCATGTCGGACGTGTACTCGTCGTCCGCAGCGATGCGACGCTCACGGATTCCGGTGCGGGAGACGATCCATTCATCATTGGTGTCGACCAGTTTCTCGAGGTCTGCATTGGACAACACCTTCTCCGGCACGTACGAGCCCACGGCCGAGATGGAACAGGTGCGGCCAACGAAATCGTGTTCCGCGCGTGGGTTCTTGATGTCCGGGTTGGTCATGCTTCGGCCGCGACCGGCTCTATCGAGGCGGTGGCCAATTTGTCGTTGGCTTTTGCAACGGCGTCAATAATTAGTTCGTTGATATGGTGATCCACCGCCTCGACCGTGTTGCGCACGGCATTGCGGATGGCACGCGCACCGGCGGAACCATGGCAAATCGTCACCGTACCGTTCACGCCCAGCAGGGGGGCGCCGCCGATGTTATCCGGATCCACCCGTTTTTTTAACGCGCGAAAGGCATCCTTCGCGAGTGTGGCACCCAGTTTTCGAACCGGTCCGCTGGTTAGTTCCTCCTTCAGCCACCCCATCATCGAGGCCGCAAGACTTTCGCATGACTTCAGCACCACGTTGCCAACAAACCCGTTGCATACCACCACATCCAGCCCGTTGTGAAACAGATCGTGTCCCTCTACATTGCCGACGAAATCCAACTCCAATCCCTGACACAGCCGAAAAGATTCCTGCGTCAACTCGTCGCCTTTCGACGCCTCTGTGCCCACACTCAACAGGCCCACCCGCGGACGGGACACACCCAACACCTCCCGGGCATAAATGTCGCCCATGATGGCGTAGTGCATCAGATGCCGGGGCTTGCCGTCCACACTGGCACCGGCATCGAGCAGGATGAAATTGCCGTCGTCCCTCGGGCAAACCGCTGCGATGCCGGGGCGGTCAACTCCCGGGAGGGTGCGCAGCTTGATCGAGGCCGCAGCCACCATGCCGCCGGTGTTACCGGGGGAGATGATTGCGTCTGCGTCGCCGGTCTTGACCAAATCCATCGCCACTGCGAGTGAGCAGTTTTTTTTGCGACGTAGTCCCTCGACCGGCTTGTCGTCCATGGTGAGAACTTCGGGAGCGTGAATTATCTCGATTCGAGAATCGGAATTGCCCGCTTGGCCAAGCGCTTGGCCAAGTTGTGATTCTTCGCCGACGATCTGGATTTTTTCGATCTGAGAATGCTGCTCCAACGCCTGCAATAAGCCATCGACCACGGCTTGGCAGCCGTGGTCTCCACCCATGGCGTCGGCAGCGATTCTCATCAGAAATGCTCACACACCGGATGGACTCCGGTGCGGCTGTGAATGGAGGAGAGGGGTTAGGCGCCGACCTCGATGGAGACGACTTGTCGACCGTTGTAATGCCCACACTCGGGGCAGGCTCGGTGCGGCTGATAGCCGAGGTGGTCACACTGCGGGCAGTTGTTTAACTGCGGCGCCTTTAGGGTAATGTTCTTCGCGCGACGTTTGCGCACGCGGCTCTTGGATGATCTGCGTTTTGGTACTGCCATAAAATGATCCCTTTACTTGAGGTCCAGTTTGTCGAGTTCGGCCCAGACATTTTCGTTCTCGGGCTCTTCGGGAGCCGACCCGGATTGGGCGGGGATTCCCCCGTTTTCGGCCGTTTTGGCGATGCCGCCGCACTCGCTCCCACACAGCGGATGCTGCGGAAAGGCGAGGAACGTATCTTCGCGCAGATAGGGCGTCAAGTCTGCTGTGTCCCCGGTTATTTGCACGGATTCCTCGCCCTTAAGCGGCAAAAGGCAGCTCCAATTGCGTAAATCCACCCGGTGTTCGTACGTCTTCAGGCACCGGGCACACTCGCAATTGAGCAACATCCCCAGCGAACCCTCAAGCAGGATGGACTCGCCGTTTTTCTCTGCAACCAGGTTGTATTTCAGCGGTCCTGCCGGCTCAACGAGTTCGTCCAATGACACCATTTCCAGTTCCGCTAATGGGAGTTCTCCGTTTAGGGAAACGGCTCCCCGGGTCAAGGCATCGAGTTGAAGCAAAAGTGGCATTTGTTTTCGGATGGGTTGGGCAACTGGCCAAGCGCTTGGCCAAGGGATCAGACAGC
>CAJXAU010000351.1 GCA_913050205.1 uncultured Verrucomicrobiota bacterium | reverse complement strand
GAATGTCCCCTCTCCTTGAGTTGACCATCGCTGGGGTTTGACCAAGAATTTCGCCGTGACTCGTTTTCTTCTTCTTTGCGCCGCAGCGCTGGCTGTCTCGACGCAGGTTTTTGCCGAGCGACCGAATGTGGTTTTGATTATGGCAGACGACCTTGGCTACCACGACCTCGGCGGGTACGGGCATCCGAAAATCAAGACGCCGGTGCTCGATCGCTTGGCCAAGCGCGGGGTGAAGCTGACGGCGTTTTATGCCGGGGCAACCGTCTGCACGCCATCACGGATGGCGCTAATGACCGGCTCATATCCCACCCGGCTTGGTTGGACCAAGGGCGTCGTCGGGCACATCCTATCGACCGACCACGGCCTGAACCCCAAGGCGGTAACCATGGCCGAGCGTTTCCAAACTGCCGGCTACAAAACGGCGATGTCCGGCAAATGGCACCTCGGCGATCGGCCTCCCTTCCGGCCACACCGGCAGGGGTTTGGGCGCACGTTTTACATCAACAAAAGCAATAACCAAACCGACGAACTTTGGCGTGGCGACAAACTACTCGAGAAGCCGTACGAGAATCGATTGCTGACGGAGAAATTTACTCGCGAGTCGATCGAGTTCATACAGGCGAACAAAGCGAAGCCATTCTTTCTGTACCTGCCCTACTCCGCGCCGCACTTCCCGGTGGAGCCGCATCCGGACTGGGAGGGCAAATCCGACTTTGGCGTCTACGGCGATGTGGTCGAGGAGATGGACGCACGCATCGGCGAGATTCTGGACACGCTAGAGGCCGAGGGTCTGGAGAAAAAAACGCTCGTTATTTTTTGCTCCGACAACGGGCCGGAACCGTTGACCAAGGAGTCGTTGGCCAAGCCGTTTCGCGGCAAAAAATGGAGTTCGCTCGAGGGCGGTACCCGCGTGCCGTGCATCCTCAGTTGGCCGGGTGTCCTCCCGGCCGGCCGGGAGTTTGATGCGATGATTTCCGCGATGGATCTGTTGCCCACGCTGATGCATGTCTGCCGGATCAAACTGGACAAACACGACCCCGACTACCTGCCCATCGACGGCGTGAACGTCTGGGGCACGCTGCTTGGCCAAGAGCGGGGACATCCGCGCAAAGACCTGCTTTACTGGCATGGCTCGGACGGCTTTGAGGCGATTCGTTTCGGCGACTGGAAGCTGTTCCCCGACCGACGCCGCGCCAAGCTGAAAGGCACCGGCCCGGCGCTGTTCAACCTGACCAAAGACATCGAGGAAAAGATCGACGTAAGTTCGCAACACCCCGAGCGGGTGAAGCAAATGCAGATGCTGGCCCAACAGCGCTTGGCCGGTATCCGCGCCAAGTCCATACCGCTTGGCCAAGCGAAGGCAGAGTAAAACTGATCAGGCGGTCATTTTCCCGTTGCCATCCGGTGGCGCTTGGGCATCCTTTGCCCACGCATTTTTTATCACATGAAAAAAACTGTCCTGTTGTTCACAGTCGCCTGCACCCTCCTGACGGGATGCAAGCATTTACAGTCCTCCTCCAGCGCTGAAGGCCCGTTGGAGCCTCATCTCGGCGAGGCGAAGTTTGATGTCCAGCCGCTGTTTCCCAATGAACGCTTCGGGAATGTCGTGGTCTCGATGGAGGGCACGATCATTGCCACGTGGGGCACCAGCCACGTCCGCGCCCGACGCAGCGAGGACGGTGGCCAAACCTGGGGGCCGGATATCGTCATCGCCAAGCCCGGTTTTCAACCGGGTGGCATTACGGTGAACGAGGCCAATGGCGATATCATTGCGTTCGTGGAGGATCGTCATCCGCCCGCCCCGATCCACGTCTTCGTCAGCAGCGACGACGGCAAGACTTGGAACAAGATCGAAACCAACATCAGGCCGGACTCAAAAGGCAACGACCCGTCGATGCACATGAACGAGCACGGCATCACCCTGCGCCACGGCAAACATAAGGGCCGGCTCATCCGCCCCTCCCGCTGGTACGCCGGTCAAAACCACAGCAGCAAATGGCCCCAGCACTACACCAACGCCATTTACAGCGATGACGGCGGCAAGACTTGGCAGACCAGCGAACCGTTCCCGGCCAACGGCACCGGCGAAGCCACCATCGCCGAATTGAGTGACGGCACGATTTATTACAACTCACGCCGACACTGGGCTGAGGAAGGCGCCAACCCGCGCCGCCGCTGGACCGCCACCAGCACCGACGGCGGGCACACCTGGGAAAACCTGACCTTCTGCGAAGCGCTGCCGGACGGCCCGCAAAACACGAACTACGGCTGCATGGCCGGCCTTACCCGCCTCGCCGTGAAGGGGCGCGACATTTTGATCTACAGCAACTGCGACAGCCCAAGCGGCCGAGTGAAGGGCACCGTGTGGGCGAGCTTCGACGGGGGCAAAACCTGGCCGATCAAGCGTCTGGTTTTCGAGGGACGCCACGCTTATTCGTCGCTGACCTCCGGCCGGCCGGGCACGGCCACCGAGGGCATGATCATCCACCACTTCGAGGGTGGCCCGAAGGGCGGCTCCGCCGTGGCCCGCTTCAATCTCGCATGGATTCTGGAGGGTGGCACCAAGACCGGCGACGGCGAGGTGCCCTCCGACCTGAACTAGACCAGGCGCTATGTTACGCCTCCTGCTCATTGGTACGGTGTTGACGCTTGGCCAAGCGCTTGGCCAAGCGGACGATCAGGCCGCCATAGATTCAATCAAGAAAAACGGTGGCTTGGTATTGCCCTCGCCGGGTGGGGAAAATCAATGGGACATACAGTTCCAGTTGCGCGGGCGCGACCTCACAAACGCCGGGTTGGCGGACGTGGCCAAGCTCGGCAACGTGGTTGAGTTGAACCTGCGCGACACCAAGATCACCAGCGCCGGGTTGGTGCACCTCAAGGGCTT
>CAJXAU010000350.1 GCA_913050205.1 uncultured Verrucomicrobiota bacterium | reverse complement strand
CGTTGTTTGTCGCGGCGAGGACAGACTCGGCGCTGGAGGGCTGGGAATTGGCCGCCTCGGTTATCGACGACGGCTTGGCCAAGCGCAAACTGGAGGAGTTGACACAGTCTTGACCTCTGTTATAATCGGGGCACGAAGGAAATCATCATGTACGAGTATCAAGCACCCGATGGCGAAGTTTATGGCCCCTACGAGGAGGAGCAGCTTCTCGAGTTCGTAAAGGGAAGCCGGATGAACGGCAACTCCCTCGTTCGCAAACATGGCGAAGAGGAGGAGTGGACTCCGCTCAGCCAAGTGGAAGACCTCAGCTACATCTGCCGGGAAGCAGCGGCTCAGGAGACCCCGGTTTTGTCTGCAGCCCCAACTCATGCCGCCCAATTCACAACAGTAGATGGTGAAATTGAAAAGCCGGGCAAAGTCACCGCCATCGCCGTCAACACTTTGGTAGGAGGGATTCTCGCCCTGTTGTTGGGAATTGGTGGAATCTTCGGATATTTCCTCTTTGTAATTGGCACCATTGGAATTGGTATTTGTTTTTTTCCCATTATTCTTTTTCCGATTTATTCACTGGTGTTGGGTGTGATGGCACTAATCAAGGGCATTCAGTTGCTTGGCTCCGACCCGATCCCCGCATTCGAGACCGCGAAAACCACCTCTGTCATGCAGATTGTGAACATCATCTGCGGGGATGGCATAAATTTAACCTTGGGCATCCTGAACCTCGTGTTCCTGAATGACCCGGAGGTGAAGGAGTGGGTTCGCAGCCAGGGCGGCACTATTCGGTAAAAACAATGGGAAATCTGTACAGGATCAAGGGTACGGCACACGCGTGGGTTGGGATTATTTCGGGATCTGTTTTCCTCCTCCTTTCCATTGCGGCTTTCGTGTTCATCGGCGTAAGATTGTCGCGTGGTTGAGCGCACACCCATGTCACCTCTGCGTCTGACCATTCTGATCGGCGTACCGCTGGTCATCATCGGCGGGGCCACGGCGCTTTTTTTTCTCAACCCAAGCGAGCATTCGTTTTTCCCGAAGTGCGCCCTGTACGTGGCGACTGGCTATTCCTGCCCCGGCTGTGGCTCGACCCGTGCCCTATTTCATCTCACGCACGGCAATGTGCTGGAAGCGTTTCGGCTCAACCCGGGGTTGATCGGCCTGATCGCCCTCGGGCTCACGGACTACGTCCGCTATGTGTTGGCGGTCGTTCGAGGCAATCCGTTTCAAACCCTATTCGGTAGGCTCAAGCTACTCGGCTTGCTGCTGGGCGTGATGCTGGTTTACGGCATCGTCCGAAACCTGCCTTGGTCGCCGTTTATCAACTTGGCCCCGTGAACCGGCGCTTGGCCAAGCGTTTTCCAGTTTTATCTCGCTTGGCCAAGCGCTTGGCCGTTTGAATGGCCCGGTGCCAAGGGAGTACACCCTCAAGTCATTCCGCGCGCCGGTCGAGCTGAACATCGACTACGAGGCGGAGCTGAACACCCAACAGCTTGCTGCCGTGACGGCCACGCCGGGGCCGGCGCTGGTGCTCGCCGGCGCGGGCGCGGGCAAAACACGCACGCTGACCTACCGCGTGGCCTACCTGCTTGAGCAGGGCATCCCGGTTGACCGCATTCTACTGCTGACATTTACCAACAAGGCCGCTCGCGAGATGATGGAGCGTGTGCAGGACTTGATCGGCGGCGACACCTCCGGGCTGTGGGGCGGCACGTTTCACTCGGTCGGCCATCGCGTTTTGCGCCGCAACGCCGAGGCGATCGGTTATCCGTCAACGTTTACCATCATGGACCGCGAGGACGCCAAGGACCTGATGAGTGCGGCGATCGCCGACGCCGGGGTGGACACCAAGGCGGTGCGATTCCCCAAGCCGGATCTGCTGTGCGACATCCTGTCGATGTCGATCAACACCGGCATGGAGCTGCCGAAGGTGATGGAGGAACGGTACTTTTATTTTGAGAGTTTGACGGAGGACATTGCCCGGGTGCACGCCGCCTACGCCAAGCGCAAACAGGCCAACGGCGTGATGGACTTCGACGACCTGTTGAACCAATGGCTGCGGTTGCTGCGAGAAAACGAGGAGGCACGCACCTACTTTCAGGCCAAGTTTCAGTTCATTCTCGTCGATGAATATCAGGACACAAACCACGTGCAGTGTGAGCTGATCGATCTGCTTGGTGGCCGGCATCATAATATCATGGCGGTCGGTGACGACTCGCAGAGTATTTACTCTTGGCGTGGCGCGAATTTCCGCAACGTTCTGGAGTTCCCCGAGCGGCACAAGGATACGCAGGTTTTCAAGATAGAGACAAACTACCGCAGCACACCGGAGATTCTCGAATGCGCCAACGCCGTCATCGCCGGCAACACGCAGCAGTTTGAGAAAAAGCTTACCCCGGTGCGCGACTCCGGCATGAAGCCGGCACTCGTCTCCTGCAACGACGCCAATCAACAGGCTGAATTCATCGCCCAGCGTGCGCTCGAGCTGCGCGACGAAGGCATCCCGCTGGAAAACATGGTGGTTCTGTACCGCTCACACTTTCATGCACTCGAGTTGCAGCTCGAATTCACCCGGCGCAACATCCCGTTCAGTATCACCAGTGGCATCCGGTTTTTCGAGCAGGCACACGTCAAGGACGTTGCTGCGTATCTCAAGTTGGTCGCCAATAACCGCGATGAGATGGCTTTCAAGCGTATTGTGCTGATGCTGCCCGGGATTGGAGCCAAGTCGGCGGAGAAACTTTGGAACGCATACAACACCCGGCTCGCGGACGAGATCACCAAGCAGCCCAGCCCGGCCAAGCTGCTTCGCGACATCGCCGGGGTGGCCCCGAAAAAATCCGCCGCCGGCTGGGAACAGTTCGCCGAGACGATTGGTCAGCTCGACGACGCACAGGGCAAGGGGCCGG
>CAJXAU010000349.1 GCA_913050205.1 uncultured Verrucomicrobiota bacterium | reverse complement strand
CAGCGTACGCAGGTTGTCCCATGTGGTAGCCGTCTCGCTGACATCGGCCATGATGCTGCGGTCCATCACGTAGTCGCGCAGGTGAGGGAAATCAAATTTGACCTTGGCAAACGAGCGGCCGGGCTCCGCGCCTAGGCAGACGCCGCGATGTTTTTTGTAGATCGCCGTGACCTGATTTTTGATTCGGTTAAACGCCTGCGGTGTGCCCTCGTATTTCACCACCATCAGGCAGCACTGGTCGAAGTCGATTTTCTTGACGTTACCGATGTACCACTTGAACGCCTTGGCGATCTTGTCCTTGATCCCGGTCTTGGGGTGCTTGAACGCGAACGACAGCGCGGTTTTCTTCGGGTCGTTCAGGCGGGTGACGGTGGGCATGCAGTCGGCCCGGTGACATTCGTGGATGGCGTCGAGACCGCTCTTGAAATCCGGGAACAACCAGCCGTACCAGTCCTCTTTTTCCGGCTTGTGATGCACCTGCACGACGACCTCGGTGATCACGCCGAGGATGCCCTCGCTGCCGATGCACAGGTGCTTGATGTCGATGCCGTTGCTGCTCTTGGGCACGGTGCGGGTGATGATCGTGCCGCTGGGCGTGACCATGCGCAGGCTGATCACCATGTCTTCGATCTTGCCGTAAATGTCGCTCTGCATCCCGGCCGAGCGGGTGGCCACCCAGCCGCCGAGTGTGCTGTGCAAAAATGAATCGGGAAAATGCCCCAGCGTGACGCTGTGTTCCGCCAATTGATCCTCGAGGTGCTGGCCGTACACGCCGGGCTGGACGCGCGCCGTGAGTGAGTAACGGTCGACCTCGAGCACGCGGTGCATCCGGCACATGTCGAGGCTGACGACCATGCGGCCACCGCGATCGCTCGGCACAAGGCAGCCGGCGATGTTGGAGCCACCGCCGAACGGCACAAGCACCACGCCGTGTTCGTGCGCGGCGCGCACTACGAGTGCAACGTCCTCCTCGTTGTTCGGAAATACCACGCAGTCCGGCGCAAATTGAATCTGTCCGTGGCGCAGCAACCAGAGGTCTCGGAAACTTTTTCCGGCTGCATGAACCAAGCGCGACTTTTTGTCGTCAACGACCTGATCGTCTCCGAGCTTGGCCCGGATCGCAGCGAGGAATGCCTCGTTTTGTTTCTGCTCCGGCAGGTTGACGTCCTCGAAGGCAACCGGCTTGTCCCAGCGGATCTCATCGACGCCCAACTCGCGCTTGAGGTACGGCCACAGTTCCGGCTTGGTTGAGTCGTCAAACGTGACGTCCTCATAGCCCCAGCCCCACCATTTCATGTGTCGGATGTCAGGCTCCATGGTGTTCGTCGTGCAGTGCGTGGATGCGCTTGGCCAATTCGTTCGTTACCTCGGTGTAGATCAGCCGCTTGGCCGAGTCGCGCTTGGCCAAGCGCTCGGGATGAACTGCCTCGCCAAAGCGCACCGTGACACGCTTGGCCTTGGGGAAGCTCCCCGACTTGGGCAGCGAGGCGTGCGTGCCGTGGACGTACGCCGGCACGATCGGAATATTCAGCTCGGTGGCAATCATCGCCGGGCCTTTTTTGAACTCCCTAATTTTTCCATCCAGCGACCGTGTACCCTCCGGGTAGATAATGATCGCCCGATTGCCCGGCTGGAGAAACTCGCGGCAGGCGACCATCAACCGCGCGATGCTTTGGCGGTTGGACTTGCGGTCGGCCGGGATGAGATTCATCAGCAGCGGCAGCGAGTTTTTGCGCTTCTTATTTTCGAAAAAATAGTCCTGCGCGGCGACCATGCCAAACTGGTTGAAGCCAAGTCCGCCGGCATACATCAGTGCCGCGCTGTCCATGTGGCTGCTGTGGTTGCTGCAGAGGATGAATGGCGGCTCCGGCAGTTTGTCGCGCCCGAGCGTCCGCAGCGGACACCAAAAGTTGAAGAGCAACGTGCCGAATATCCGGAAGCCGAAGTGGCCCAGCCAGGCCTTGCCCCGGGGTGGTTCGCGGAGGAACGCAAACTCCTCGCGGAGGTCGGCGTCCTTCAACAGCTCCTGAAAAGCTGAGGTGCGATTACCTTCCGAACTGGGCATGTGCACGCGCGAACTCGTTGCTGACGATGGCGCCGGCCAGTGAAATTTCCAGAGCGAGCGCCGAGGCGCAGACGATTTCCGCGAGCTTGCGGGAGCCGTTTTCCCCGGTGCAGCCAAGCAGCTCGAGGTTGCGGTGTTGTTGCGCCAGTCGGGTGGCGCCGCCGACTGTGCCGACGGTGATAGAGGGCATGCTGAGGGTGACGAACAGGTCGCCGCCGATTTTCTCGTACGTGCCGATGCCGACGCAGTTCTCCGCCACGCAGGCGACGTCCTGCCCGAGCGCGAGGTACAGCGCGGCGAGCGCGTTGGAGGTGTGCAGGTTCAGCCCGACCACACCGGCCAACTGGGAGCCAAGGTGAAGGTCGTTGATGCACCGCACGATGTCGTCCACCTCCACGCGCAGCAGTTTTTTCAACAGGGCGTTGGGGACGGTGCAACTGCTGATCACGTGATGACCGCGCCCGTGCAGGATGGTCTTTTGCGCCGGGTTTTTGTCGCAGCAAAAATTGCTCTCCACGAGGTGGCGGAACGGGTTTTTGGATTGATAGTTTTCCCTGATCCAGCGGCAGGCGGCGTCGGTGGCCATGGTCACCATGTTTTGCCCGGCGGCCTCGGCGGTGTTGTACTTGAACTCCATGATCACCCGGTTGTGAATCGGGTGCTTCTCGATGCTGAGCAGTTTGCCGTGCCGGGTGGTGCTTTCCGCGGCGGCGCGGATTTCATCCATGTGCGCCTCCAGCCACGGGAGGAATTCGTACGCCTCGGCGAGCGTCTCGAAAATGAAAACCGGGCTGCGGGAAAGTTCCTGTTTAATGTGCCGGCTGGTGATGCCGCCGGCCTGATAGGT
>CAJXAU010000348.1 GCA_913050205.1 uncultured Verrucomicrobiota bacterium | reverse complement strand
CAGCAGCGAAAGTCGTAGGCTCAAACTTGCCATCGCGGCGCAACCTAGCGACGCCTCTCCACCAAGTCAAAGGTTTTTCCGCTTGGCCAAGCGCTTGGTTATTCCTCGGGGTCGGCGGTGAGTATCACGGCGGCAGCCTCGGATGGCTTGGCCTCGAAGAGCACGCTCTCCGGCCCCCACCCGGCCCAACCGGTCAACCCGGGTGCGTCCGGGTCGCTGTCGATCACGGCCACGCCCAAGCCGAAGGTGACGTTCTCCTTGAGCTTGGCCAAGCCGATGGTTTGCGGTGAAAACCAGAACTCGTACACAGTGGTGCCGGTGCTGGGGTCGATCGTCTTTTGCTTGCGTCGTATGACGACGTTGAAGGCCGCGTCGCCGGTGATCTGCTCCACGAACCCGGCACGCTGCGGAGCCTCGGTGTCGGCCAACCTGTCCTTATCGTAGATGAAATCGTCAGCCAGGAATGGGTCGGACAACGCGAAGGCAAATTCGCCCAACACCTTGCGCCGCTCGGCATCGGTGAACAGCACCTTCACCGCGTCACCCTCGGCAGCTTCCTTGTTGGTATGGTGATGGTAGTCGTCCTCGACCACGATGGTGAGTTGGATGCCGTCCGGGTTCCAGCCCAGCCCCATCATGATCCGGTGATCCTTGACTCCCTCCCATTTTCCGTCGCCAACCTCGACGTACTGCGCGTAGGTGGTGTCGCCCACGATGTAGGCACCCTTGGCACGCTGTCCGTCGCCCTTTGCCTCGAAGCCGGGGTTGGCGACCATCTCGCTGCCTGGCCATTCGCCAGACAGGGCGTCGAGTGCACCCTCGATCGGCTTGGCTTCAAACCACTCGTACTGGATGTCGATTAGGTTGGAGGATTTCAATGGCGGATCGGTGTATGGTGCGACCCGGAAAAAGCGCTGGCTGTACTTGCTGGTCTTGCGATCCTTGTAGACCAGCGTCTCGGCATCGAAATCCAGCACCTTGATCGCGCGCCAGCGGATCAGGTCTTCCGAGGATAGGATCTGGAATTCGCGCGACTCGACCCTCATTTTTTTGTTGAGAAAACCGTACCAACCGGGCGCAAGGGCGGTGACCTCGAGCAGGAAGTGGTTGCCGCGCTCATAACGGGTGATGCCGTAATATTCCTTGAGCAGGTCGGTGACCGGGGTGTGCCCGAAAAACACGGCGCCGTCCATCGGTGTCTCAGCCCGCTTGTCCTTGGCATTGATGTTCGCGCCGTGTGCCAACAGCAGCTTGGCAACATCTACGAACCCACCCACGGCGGCGTGGTGCAGTGCGGTCGCCTTGTCGTCGTCGATGTGGCGGACGTTGGCCCCGGCATCAATCAGCAGTCCGGCGATCTCGAGGTTGCCGTACTCGGCGGCGTAATGAAGCGGCGTCTTGCCAGTCCAATCATCGACCTCATCTGCGTCAGTGCCAGCCGCCAGGTGTGCCTTCACTTTCTCGACATCATTGCGCCAGCTTGCCGCCGCCCAGAGCGGCAGCTCCGGCGCGGCCTGCGCGGAGACGAGCCACCAGAGCGGGAGGCTGAGTAAAATACGGCTGAAATTCCTGAGCATCGGCCGCGCACCGTTTATACGGACTTGGACGAATCGACCAGCGAAATCGCCGGATTCGGCGGCCTTGCACCGGCCTTGGCCTTGGCCTACGCTCCCGCGACTCGATTTTGAAGTACATGAAAATTTCGACTATCTCCTTCGTGTGCCTTGGACTTGCCCTTGGCTGTTTTGCACCATCTGCGCTTGGCCAAGCGGAAAACAACACCCCTGCCGCAGTGCCAGATCTCGGCCCCGTGCTTGTGAAACTTGATCGCGTCGTCGCCGGCTTGGCCAAGGTCTCCGAGGACTTGGCCAAGCTGCAAAAAACCACCGGCGGCAGTGCTAAGGACAAGTCGCTCAAGTCTGTCGCAGCGCAATTGACAGATCTGAACAAGGCCACCGGCACCCTCTCCAAGTCTCTCGCCGAACAAGCCAAGAGCGCCGGGTTGACTGCGGGGCTGCTGGAAAAACTCGTCGAACTGCAGAGCACCGCTGCCAAGAAGGCCGCCCAACCTGCAGCCCCGGTGAAGTGGGAGTACAAGTCCATCTTCGGCGACAGCCGCGTGGCGCTGGAGGAGGAGATGAACGCATTCGGCAAGGAAGGATGGGAATTCTTCAACATCACCTCATTCGGTCGCGGCAGCGCGGCCTTCGCACGGCGGCCGGTCAAATAACACGATACCGGTTTTTGCGTCTGACCAAGCGGGATCACCCCGGGGCAGTCAGGCCCGCTTTTAATCCAATAATTTAAAATGTCAGAATCAGCTACAGTACTGGATACCCCCAACAAGGCCAACAACGGCGCGACTGCACCGAGCGAGGGCGACGTCGCCGTCATCGACGAGTTGCGCACCACTTACGATAATATGAAATCCGAGATGGCCAAGGTCATCGTCGGACAGGACGAGGTCGTCGAGCGGCTGCTCATCGCCATCCTTTCGCGCGGCCACGCGCTGCTCATGGGCGTGCCGGGACTGGCCAAGACTCTCATGGTCAACTCATTGTCCAGAGTGATGTCACTCGACTTTAACCGCATCCAGTTCACGCCCGACCTGATGCCGTCCGACATCACCGGCACGGACATCCTGCAGGAGACCGCCGAGGGCCGGCGCGAGTTCGAGTTTGTCAAGGGACCGATCTTCGCCAACATCATCCTCGCCGACGAAATCAACCGCACACCGCCCAAGACCCAGTCCGCGCTACTCGAGGCCATGCAGGAACACCACGTCACGGTGTCAGGCCGCATTCTTTCCCTGCCGGAGCCGTTCTTCGTGTTGGCCACGCAGAACCCGATCGAGCAGGAAGGTACCTACGCCCTGCCGGAAGCGCAGCTCGACCGGTTCATGTTTTTTGTGGAGG
>CAJXAU010000347.1 GCA_913050205.1 uncultured Verrucomicrobiota bacterium | reverse complement strand
ACGTGACATGCAAAGTGTCCGGAATGATCACGGAAGCAGACTGGGAAGGATGGGCGCCCGGTGATTTTCGTCCGTACCTCGATATAGTTTTCGACGCGTTTGGTGAAGATAGATTGATGTACGGGTCGGATTGGCCCGTCTGCAGATTGGCGGGGGAATACGGCCGGGTCTACCGGTTGGCAGAGGAATACGTCAGTCAGTTTTCAAGCGAAGCCGCAGCCAAGTTTTTTGGCGGGGTCGCCGCCGCATTCTACGGCCTCAAGGCGTGACGGCGAGTCGTTCGGCTTCCTCTTCACCGCCCAGTATCACACCGTTTTCCTTGTAGCGCTTCAGCAAAAAGTGGGTTGCTGTCGAGGTGACACCTTGGATGGTGGCCAGTTTTTCCGAGACGAACGAGGCGACCTGCCGAAGGTTCGCGCCATCAACGATCACAAGAATGTCATAGCTGCCGGACATCAGGTAACAGGAACTGACCTCATCGTACTTGGCGATCCGGTTGGCCAGGCGGTTGAAGCCACCATCGCGTTCCGGCGTGAGGTTAACCTCGATCACGGCCTGAACCCCTTCATCGCCGGAGGCTTCGTCGCTAAGGATGGCCTGATAGCCTAGAATGTCTCCATCGGCCTGTGCCTGACGAATTTTTTCGAGGACTTCATTCTCGGAAAGGCTCAGCATGGCGGCCAAGTCTTCCGTTGAGAGGGCGGCGTTTTCGCGCAACAATTTCAGCAACGAATCCATGCCCGCAGGGTAGGCTTGGCCAAGCGCTTGGCCAAGCGCGAATGTCAATTCATGTCCATGATTGAACCGTAATGGCTCATCCAAAAACTGATGACGATGAACGCCACCGCGATGGCAACCACCCCGTAGACGACCGCCGTGGTAATGGCAGAAGACGTGACCAGATGACGTACCCCGGTCTCCTGAAAGTGCTTGGCCAAGCGGGGGAGCGAGTCGTCGAGTTGGCCGGCAGTTTCCCCGGTGCTGTACAGGTCACGAAAAATCACGGGGAACTCCGGTTCGCTTTGGACGACTTCCGCCGGCGTCAGGCCGGCGTCGATTCTAGGCAGGAGTCGCCCCACTAGGGATGCGAGCCACGGTGAACCGGATGACCTGGCTGCGCTTTGCCACGCATCCCTCACGGTGACTCCGGCGTTGAGTAGGGCATGGAGCGAGAAGGCAAGTCTCGCCAACTTGATTTCTTTCAGTGCGTTACCGAACCCCGGAATCTTGTGCCATATTTTCTCGAGAAACGATCTAACCCCGTAACCCCGGTTGGCTTGGCTCAGGTAAATGATCGCGAACACGGCTCCGTAGCTGACGAGTAGAGTGCTCAGGGAAGGCGCAAACGCGCTGAAAAACGTCGCGCCACCGGTGCCAATGAGTGCCTGTCCAAAGCCGATGATCGCCGGCATGAGAATAATGAAATGGATCAACAGCACGGGGTATGCGAGTTTGAGCAGCACTTGCCGGATCAGGCTGGAACGGTGTTCGTAGTGATCGGAGAGGATGCGAAGGGTTTGGTCGAGTTGTCCGCTGGATTCGCCGGCCTCTATCATCAACCGGTCGAACTCAGGCAGCCAACGGGTTCGGCCGCTGAGCGATTCGGAAAAGGTGGCCCCGCTTCCCATTTGGTCGAGAGTCTCCCGGATTTCGTCGGCTTCGCGACGGGAATGGGGATTAATCTGGTGGAGCGAATCCTGAACGCCCACACCGGCCTGCTGCAGCATGCTGAGTTGACGATAAAACTCAGAACGCCGCTGGTAGCTGCGAGGGGTTTGAATCAGGGAGGTCATTCCTCCCGGGAAGGGTCACGCGATTAAGCGTGGCTGTCGAGCATGGCCTGTAGGTCTCCCTTGCTGGCGACGCCCACTTTTTGCTCCACGACTTGACCTCCCTTAAAAACGAGTAGGGTGGGGATGGATTGGACGTTGTACTGGACAGCGAGTTGCTGGTGTTCGTCGATGTTAACCTTGCTGACCTTGATCTTGCCGTCATTTTCGTCGGCCAACTGATCAATCACAGGCCCGATCATTTTGCAGGGGCCACACCATTCCGCCCAGAAATCAACGAGGACAGGCGTTGCGGATTGAATCACTTCCGCATCAAAATTTTCCGCAGTCAGCGTAACAACTTTTTCAGATGCCATTGGTCGTTTTTGAGGGTTAAAACATGTGGCTCACCTTGGCCAAAAACACCGCGAGCCCAATTGCGCCCAATGCGGTGACAGCAGCCACGGCGGTGTCCAGCGTAGTGTCTGCCGAGGCGGCCTTTCGCACCTTGGCCTTTTTCTTTTTGCCGGGCTTGGCTTTGGCCTCGACCGGGGCGGCGGCCACTTCAGCAGCGGCTTCGGCGGGCGCCTCGGTGGTTTTTGCCGCGGCGGGAGTTTTCTTTTCAACCGGCGGAGCGGCGGCCTTGCTGGCCGGCTTGGCCACGCCAACGCCCGGTTTTGCGGTCTTCGGGGGAACTGGAATCTTGATGGTGGAAGCGGCTTTGCCGCTGTCCTCTTCGGTCTTGGCGGCACCGGCAGGTGGAACGGCGATCTTAATCGTCGGAGCGGCAGCCGGCTTCGGCGGCAGGCTGATCCGTACCGTCTGTTTCTTCGAGTCCTGCGAATCGCCGCTGGGTGCGGGTGGTTGTGTCGTTTCCTCTGACATCGTTAAAATTGCCCTAAAATGGGCCACGGAGAGTACGGATGCGTATGGCGGGTGTCAATCGCTTTAAACGCCCCAAAAACTCGGCCAAGCGGTGGTTTGGACGTCTCCGATCCCGGTCGGGCTGTAAGCCGAATTCTGTCTTCACTGGCCGGCTAGCCGGCAGTGGAGAGGGCCATTTATCTATTGCGACCCAACCCGGAGCCTCAATGGGACGGGCCGTCCCGGGCTCCCTATTTGGTCTTGCTCCCAATGGGGTTTACCGTGCCCCCGCGATT
>CAJXAU010000346.1 GCA_913050205.1 uncultured Verrucomicrobiota bacterium | reverse complement strand
CACTCGTTTTACTTTTCACTCTTTTTGGCCTGCTTGGCCAAGCGCAAGCGGCGGATCGACCAAACATTCTTTGGATTTATCTGGAGGACGTTAGCGGCTGGTTTAGTTGTTACGGTGACCAGGTCATCGAAACTCCCCACATCGACAAGCTCGCCGCGAGTGGCATTCGCTTCGATCGTTTTTATACGCCGGCCGGCGTCTGCTCAGCCACACGCTCGGCGATCATCACCGGAGCGATGCAAACCAGTCTCGGAATCCACAATCACCGAAGCGGCCGTGCTGTGTTCCGCGGCAAAAACCTCGGCCCGGTTTTTGATGACATCCGTCTGCCCAAGGGGGTGAAAACGTTACCGGAAATGTTCCGCGCGGCTGGGTACTGGACGTTCAACGAGGGAGGGAAGGATGACTACAATTTCAAGCACGATACGAAAAAGATGTACGATTTCCTCCCGAAAAAACGAGGCTGGGGACCGGCATCACTGGTCGCCGGTGACTGCTGGAAGGGCCGTAAAAAGGGCCAGCCGTTTTTTGGTCAGGTCCAGCTTGGCGGCGGCAAACTTGGGCGACGCGCCACTGCCACAATTGATCGTGCCACCGTGCCGGTTCCCCCCTACTACCCGGACATCCCCGAAGTGCGCGAGGAGATTGCCCACCACTACGACTGCCTACTCAAAACGGATGAACAAGTGGGCGAAATCATCGCCGCATTGAAGCGCGACGGTCTGTACGAGAACACACTCATCTTTTGCTTCAGCGATCACGGTTACAAGCTGCACCGGCACAAGCAGTTCCTTTACGAGGGCGGTATCCAAATGCCGTTGATGGTCGCCGGCCCGGGCGTGCCAAGCGGTGGGGTACGTCGTGACCTGATTAGCGGCATCGACATCGCGCCGGCAAGTCTTGCGGCCGCCGGCATCAAGGTTCCCGGCCACATGGAGGGAGCCAACTTTCTTGAAAAAGACTACATCGAGCGTGAATTCATAGTCGCCGCACGCGACCGATGCGACTACACGATCGAGCGCATCCGTGCGCTGGTGACGCCACGTTTCAAGTACCTTCGAAACTACCTAACCGACCGGCCATTCATGCAGCCGAGTTACAAGGATCCGTGGCCGGTATCCAAGCGGTTCCGCGAGATGATGGCCAATGGGGAAATGAACGAGGCTCAACTCGTTTTCTTTGGCCCAAAAAAGGAACCGGAGGAATTGTACGACTTGGCCAACGACCCACATGAAATTTATAATCTGGCCAAGGATCCCAAGTTTAAAAAGGTTTTGGAGGAACACCGTCTACTGCTCGATGGCTGGATAAAGGAACACGGTGACAAGGGACTGGAGACTGAGAGCGATCCCGGGTTGTTGGCGGTTCTCAAGCGTTGGGGTGACAAGTGTGTCAACCCCGAGTACGACCGTGTCAGACCCCTCCTAAAGCCGTCCAACAAGAAATGATTATTTACCATAACCCGCGCTGCTCCAAGAGCCGTCAAGCGCTTGGCCTTTTGAAGGAAAACGGGGAGGAGCCGGAAATTATCGAGTATTTGAAACAGCCGCTTGGCCAAGCGGAACTCGAAGGGTTGTTAAAAAAACTCAAGATTCCCGCGCACGATCTGCTCCGGGTAAAGGAGGATGAATACAACGAGCTTGGCCTGTCCCCTGAAACACCGGAGGAGGATATTTTAACAGCCATCGCACTCAACCCAATCCTGCTCGAGCGTCCCATCGTTGTGAAGGGCCGCAAAGCCGTGATCGCCCGCCCGCCCGAGCTAGCTGAGGATCTGCTCTGACCCCCAATCCCCGGGTTGCGCCTTAACCCGGAGCGGGGTAGCTTTCCCGCACAGCAGTTCGACATGGCCAAACGGATAAACCCAGAGGAGGCCCGCGATTGGGCGCAATTTACTCGGCGCGATTTTCTGGCAACTAGTGCCAGTGGCATCGGTATGGCGGCATTGGCGTCGCTGTTTCAACAGGACAACCTGCTCGCCGCCCCCGACAACCCACTTGCGAATATCGGGCCGCACTTCGCCCCCAAGGCCAAGCGCTGCATTTTCATTTTCATGGCCGGCGCGCCGAGCCACGTCGATCTCTTCGATCCCAAGCCCAAGCTAAACGAACTGAGCGGCAAGCCGCTGCCCAAGGAGATGACCGCCAACGTGCGGTTCGCCTTCATCAAGAAAGAGTCAGCCGTGCTGATGGGAACCAAGCGCAAGTTCAAGCCGCACGGCCAGTGCGGCATGGAACTCAGTGACCTGCTGCCACACATCGGCTCGGTGTCGGATGACATTGCTTTGATTCGCTCGATGCACACCGACCAGTTCAACCACCACCCCGGGCAGCTCATGATGAACACCGGCTCGCCGCTCTTCGGTCGGCCAAGCGTGGGTTCGTGGCTCGCTTACGGGCTGGGAAGCGAATCAAAGAATCTGCCCTCCTACGTGGTACTGACCGCCGGCCGCGGCTCAAGCGGCGGTGCCTCGCTTTGGTCCAGCGGCTTCCTGCCGTCCAACTATCAGGGCGTGCTGTTCCGCAACCAGGGTGACCCGGTGCTAAATCTCGGCAACCCTCCCGGTATCACCCGCGAGATGCAGCATTACGGCTTGGACGCCATCAACGACCTGAACCGCATGCGGCACTCCGCCGTGGGTGACCCCGAGATTGCCAGCCGCATTGCCAGCTACGAGTTGGCCTTTCGCATGCAGACTGCTGCTCCGGAGTTAATGGATCTTTCCGGTGAAAACCAAGCGACACTCGACCTCTACGGGGCCGAGCGCAAGGACACCCTCTCCCCCGGCCGGGGCGGGCCTGCGGGACAATTCACCAAGTTCGCGCGAAACTGCATCCTCGCACGCCGACTCGTCGAACGCGGGGTGCGCTTTGTAAACCTGTATCACGCCTCGTGGGATCACCACAGCAACCTCGACAACGAACTTTCCT
>CAJXAU010000345.1 GCA_913050205.1 uncultured Verrucomicrobiota bacterium | reverse complement strand
TGATAACGATACGGAGAGTCGCAATAATCCATCACCGAAACTATTCGCCGGGGTCAGCCGGCCCCTTAATCTCTGATTCGTTTTTGAACATGTCGATGAACAGATCGCTTCGTTCAAATACATCGTGAAAGGTTATATAGAGCATCAGCGAAATCAGGGCGACTGCAAAACAGGTTGTTGTCCATTCGAGAATCTTTACTGGAATTTTTCGACGAAAAATCCCCTCAATGAATCCCATCACGGTATGCCCTCCATCGAGCACCGGTATCGGAAGCATGTTGAGAATTGCAAGGTTCACATTAAGCAACACAAGGAAGTTGAGTGCCAGTCGGTAGTCGGTTTTCACCCAGGCACCGAGCATCGCGAGGATGCCCACCGGGCCACTCAAATCCTTTACACCTACACCGGTTTCTTTCGGGTGAAATAGGGCATTGATGGTTCGCCACATGAGTGTTGCCACTCCGGAGACATTTTCAATCGGGGTCGGCCCCGGATTCCTCACGATGTAGGTCTGCGGCGCCGGGGCAAACTGGACACCGATCATTATTACGCCTTCAACATCCTTGGGTGTGATCGGAAAAGTCATTTCGCCTCCTTCGCGCAGCACAACGATCTCTGTCCTGTTTGTTCCGTTTTCTTGAAGCGCCGAGATTAACTGGCCCGGGCCACCCACCGGCACCCCCCCGAGCGAGATGATTTCATCCTTGGCCTTCAGCCCCGCCGCTTCGGCGGCACCATTCTCCATCACCTTTCCCGCAATCGGTCGATATTTGGATGGCAACTGCAAGAGTTTAAGCGGCATCTCTTCGCTAACTGGTTTGGCCGTCAGCGTCGCCGTATACTCCTCCATCCCAGAATCCGACTGCCGCTGAAACGTAACTGCAAATCGATTCGTCAACGACAGCATCGTTAACTTGTTTATCTCCTCCCAGCTCGGGATTTCTTCGCCATCAATCTTGATTATGATATCCCCCTCGCGTACGCCCAGCGAAGATTCCTCCGACTCCTTGTCAAGCGCTCCGACAATTGGCGGGGTGATGGATTCCGGCAAGCCAACGAAGTAAATGATCCCCGCCAACACGAACGCAAAAACGACATTCATAATCGGCCCGGCCACCGCCACCGCGATCTTGGCCCAGGGCGAAATGTCCGGCAGCGGCTCGGTCTTCTCTGTTTCGTTCCCGCCCTCGATCGCCTCGCTGGTCAGCATCTGCGGCAGCTTCACGAAGCCGCCGGCCGGGATCATGCGGATGGTGTAAAGGATGCCGTCCTTCTCGCGTTTCCAAAGAATCTTGCCGAAGCCGATCGCGAATTCTTCCACCTTCATCCCGCACTTGCGCGCGACGTAAAAATGGCCCCACTCGTGCACGAAAATCGCCGCACCGAAAAGTAGCAGCACAGCCGCGACGACATAAATTGTTGTTAAAATAACCATGGAGTTTCTCTTGCTTGGCCAAGCGCTGAATCGGCTTGGCCAACGGAACAGTCGCCAAACAGGGCTGTTCCGTTCAAAAAAAGCCTGCCGACGGCTCGCGTCGGCCGCAGAGGCTTACATTCTGGCCAGCGCGGCGTCAAACCGCTTCAACACCTCCGCTTGGCCAAGCACCTCAAATAAATGATACAGGCTTGGCCCCACCTTGCTGCCGGTACAGGCCACGCGGGCAGGCATCACCAGCACCTTGTTTTTCACCTCGCGCGCAGCTGCCGTCGCCTTGAGCGACTCCATGAGCGTGTCGGCATCGAACTTGGCCAGACCGGCGTACGCCTCACGCAGCGCGGCCAAATGCGGCTTGTTTTCCACCGTCAAAGCCTGCTCTGCCGCCTGTTCATCGAAGGTGACTTCGTCCTGAAAATAAAAACCGATGTACGCCGCGAAGTCGTTTAAATTCTTGATCTTGTCGGTACACGTCGCGATGGCGGCATCGACGTAGGCATCATCCCGGCCGCTGGTGTCAAACCCGGCTGCCTGCAATTGGCCAAGCGCTTGGCTCCTAAAATCGTCCGGGCCAAGCGCGCGGATGTGCTCATAGTTTTGCCAGTCCAGCTTGGTCATGTCGAACCGCGCGTTGGCTCGCTGTACACCGGGGAGATCGAACCGCTCGATCAGCTCCGCCACCGGCATCACCTCCGTGTCGTCCTTCGGCGACCAGCCGAGCAGACTGAGATAATTCACCACGGCCGATGGCAGGTAGCCGCCCTCCATGTACGTGGTCATCGATGCGCCGGTGTCGCGCTTACTCATCTTCGAGCCGTCATTGTTCAGGATGAGTGGGATGTGCGCGAACTTCGGCGTCTCCGCGCCAAACGCCTTAAACAATTCCACATGCTTCGAGGTGTTCGAGAGATGATCCTCGCCGCGGATCACGTGCGTAATGCCCATCTCGATATCATCCACCACGTTGACCAAATGAAACACCGGCTTGCCATCGGAGCGGACAATCACAAAATCCGGATCGGCCTCCTCGCGGTCGGTCAGCTTGCGCACCACGTCGCCGGCCACGAGATCCGGGATCGTCACCGGCTCGCGCGTCATGCGGAACTTGATCGCCCCCTCGTGCTCGTACGCCAAATCCTTGTCGAGCAGTTCGCGAATTCGGCGTTGATAAATTTCACCGCGTTGCGACTGAAAATACGGTCCGCGATCGCCACGGCTCTCCTGCATGGCATCGCCCGAGACCGGCCCCTCATCCCAGTCCAGTCCGAGCCAGCGCAGGCCGTCGAGGATCACATCGACCGCTTCGCGTGTGTTTCGGGCGTCGTCCGTGTCCTCCACGCGCAGGACGAACGTGCCGCCGGTATGGCGGGCATAAAGCCAGTTGAACAACGCCGTACGGGCGCCGCCGATATGAAGATAGCCGGTCGGGCTGGGGGCAAAACGAACACGAACACTCATGAGATAAACGGCTTCGAAAAACCGGCGCGCACGTTACCGGC
>CAJXAU010000344.1 GCA_913050205.1 uncultured Verrucomicrobiota bacterium | reverse complement strand
AGCACCTCCGGTTATCCGCACATCAAAACGCCGCACCTCGACCGCTTGGCCAAGGCGGGTGTCACCTTCAACCGAGCCTATTGCCAGTACCCGGTCTGCGGGCCGTCGCGGGCGTCGTTTCTCAGCGGCCTTTACCCGGAATCGACCGGCGTACTGAACAACAAGGTCGACATCCGCAACACACGCCCCGGCACGGTGTCGCTGCCGCAGTTCATGAGGGAGAACGGCTACTGGACCGGCGGTGTCGGTAAAATTTTTCACTCCGCTCGCCACGAGCCGGGCGATCTCGGCTGGGACGAATATCACCGTTTTGAGAACGATGAGTTTCCTTTCGTCGCCAAGGCACGAAAAAAATTCGAGGCGAAACACGGCTCCGTCGAGCGCGGCAAAACCCGGCGTCAGTGGAAGGAAAAACTGCAGGGCATGTTCACCCAGACTCGAGGCCAGCAGCAGCCGGGCTACGGGCCAAGCGGGCTAAACGACGCCCAACACCGGGACGGACGCAATGCCCGCAAGGCCGTTGAGTGGCTCAATAAAAAGAGCTACGGCGACAAGCCGTTTTTCATCACCGTCGGCATCCACAAACCGCATGTGCCCTTCATTGCGCCGCAAAAATATTTCGACCTTTACCCCCGGCAGAAACTGCAGTTCGACCTTAGCCCGGCCAACGACTGGGACGACATTCCGCGCTTGGCGATGGTCAAGCGCTTCGGCGGATTTGGCTTCGAGTTGGGTAAGGAAAATGACGCCCTGCGGCGCGAGTACATGCAGGCCTACCATGCCTGCGTGGCGTTCGTGGACGCACAAATCGGGCTGATCCTTGACAAGTTGAAGGCACAAAAACTTTGGAACGACACGATCGTGATTTTCACCTCCGACCACGGCTACCATCTCGGTGAGCATTTCATGTGGGGTAAGGTCACACTGTTCGAGGAGTGTGCCCGGGTGCCGTTGATCGTCCGCGTGCCCGGCGTCTCGCCGGCCGGCAAAACAAGTCAGGGCTTGGTTGAGACGATCGACCTGTTCCCGACGCTGGCCGAGTTGTGCAGCTTGGACGCCCCGGCGCATCTTCAGGGCCAAAGCTACACAAGCCTCATCCGAAAACCGGACGGCCCGGGCAAGCCCAGCGCGTACACGGTCGTGTCTCGCGGCACCCAACTCGGCCGCTCCATCCGTACCCAGCGCTGGCGTTACGCCGAGTGGGGCGAAGCCAAGGCCGCCGAGTTGTACGACCTACAGCGTGACCCAAGAGAGTACACCAACTTGGCCAAGTCTCCCGAACATCGCGACATCGTCGGACAAATGAAATCCCGCTTGGCCAAGCGCCAAGCTCAGGCGGAGTCGGCTCAAAACTGATCAAAAAGCAGCCCATTTTTTGCCTCTTTTTTCTGGCAAAACTTGGCCAAGGGCATAGCCTCCATTCCCCAACAGGACGATGCTGACGTTTTTTGACGGCCAAAAGCCAATGAACCGTCGTGAGCTGCTCCGCGTGGGCACGCTCGGGCTGGGTGGTTTGTCGTTGTCATCGCTGCTCGGAGTCAAGGCCCTGGCCAAGGGTCAGCCGAACCCGCTCACCGGCAAATCGGTAATCTTTCTTTTTCAACAGGGAGGCCCCAGTCAACACGAGACGTTCGATCCCAAGCCGGACGCACCGTCAGGCGTACGCTCAGTGGGCGAGGTGATTCCGACCTCGGTTCCGGGAACGCATTTCAGCGGCTGGATGCCGCGCCTGGCCAAGCTGGCAGACAAGTTCACCGTGGTGCGCTCGTTTAGCACGGAGAACTCCGGGCACAACATCCAGCCGATCGTCAGTCGTTCGTCGAGGGAGGCGAACATCGGTGTACACTACTCGCGCGTGGCCGGTGTGACGCGGCCAAACTCGGGCGTGCCGACCAACGTGGTGCTGTTCCCCCGCTCCGTCGATGCCGAGGTGCCCGGCCCGGAGGCACGCGGAAACATCTCCGCCACCGGCCCGTACAGTAAGGGGTTCGCACCGTTCATCCCCGGCAAGGGCGGTCAACTGCAGGACGACATGAACCTCGCTCTGTCACGCGACAGATTTTTTGAGCGCCGCAAACTGCTCGCCGGGCTCGACAGCCTGAACCGCACGGTCGACTCGACAGGTCAGTTGGGTGCGCTGGACGAGATCCAGCAACAGGCCGCCGAGGTGTTGCTCGGCGGCGGCGTGTCTGCGGCGCTGGACTTGTCGCAGGAAGATCCGCGCGTGTTGGCCCGTTACGACACCAGCCGCTACAAGGGTGGTGACAAATGGAATACAGTCACCCGCGGTACCAAGGGCTACTACAACGCTCAGGCCGGCACGATCGGCAAACTGCTGTTGCAGGCGCGGCGGTTGTGCGAAGCCGGCGCCGGCTACGTCACCATCCACGCGAGCTACGCCGGCGTCTGGGACATGCACGCCGACGGAAATAATCTCAACATGCAGGACGGCATGGACGCGGTCGGGTACAGCTTCGACCATGCGGTGGCGGCATTTATCGAAGACTGCGAAGCGCGCGGGCTGTCCGACAAGATCATGCTGGTGTGCTGCGGCGAGATGGGCCGCACACCGAAGCTCAACAAGCGCGGCGGCCGCGACCACTGGGCCAAGCTGGCCCCGTTGATGATTTACGGCGGGGGCTTCGACGGCGGCCGCGTCATTGGGCGGTCCGACCGCATGGGCGGCGAGCCGGTGACCGATGCATTCAATCCCCGGCACCTAATCTCGACCATCCTCCGCTCCGTGATCGACCCCGGCCAACTGCGGCTGCTCCCCAACGTCCCCAAGGAAGTCACCGAACTCCTCGAGCACCCTCCCATCACCGGCCTGGGTTGAACCGAGGTAACCTCACGCGAAGGCGCGGAGAATTTCGAAGAGCATGGAATGTCCCCTCTCCTTGAGTTGACCATCGCTGGGGTTTGACCAAGAATTTCGCC